>CAMPBN010000063.1 GCA_946638265.1 uncultured Bacillota bacterium | reverse complement strand
AAGGACGTAGGCCTGCCTGACGGTCAGATGGGAAATTCAGAGGTGGGACATCTCAATATAGGCGCAGGCCGCATCATATATCAGGAGCTTACCCGCATCACCAAATCCATCGAAGACGGCGACTTTTTTGAAAACGAAGCCTTGATCGGTGCCATGGAACATGCGAAGAAAAACGGTTCCACACTTCATCTCTATGGACTTTTGTCCGACGGCGGAGTTCACAGCCATATAGACCACCTGCTGGCGCTTGTGGATATGGCCAAAAAAAGAGGCGTTCCTACGCTGGAAGTCCACACATTCCTGGACGGCCGCGATGTACCGCCAAGATGTGCATGTGAATTTATCGAAAAATTGGAGGAGCATCTGAAAAAGGTTGGCCTTGGCCGCATCGGCGTGGTTTCCGGAAGGTATTATGCCATGGACAGAGACAAGCGCTGGGAGAGAATCGAGCTGGCATACGACGCACTCACTCTCGGCGAAGGCATCAAAGCGGCAACCGCCAAAGAAGCTGTGGAAGCAGCCTATGCGAGAGACGAAAACGATGAATTTGTAAAGCCGACAGTGGTGACTTCCCCTGAAAGCCCGTTCATCCCGGTAAAGGACAACGACGCCATCATCATGTTCAATTTCCGTCCGGACCGCGCGCGCCAGATTACGCGCACCTTCGCAGATCCAGACTTTGACGGCTTTACACGCAAGGCTCAGCCGAAAAATATTTTCTATACCTGCATGACGCTCTACGATGCCACCATGCCAAATGTAAAAATAGCCTTCCCTCCGGAAAGCTATAAAAATACTCTTGGTGAATATATTTCTTCTCTGGGACTGGCCCAGCTGCGTATTGCCGAAACCGAAAAGTATGCCCATGTGACATTCTTCTTCAACGGCGGCGTGGAAGCGCCAAATCCGGGCGAAGACAGAGAGCTCATCCCTTCGCCAAAGGTAGCCACCTACGACCTGCAGCCTGAAATGAGCGCATATCAGGTGACTGACAAAGTGCTGGAAAAGCTGGCCGAAGACAAATACGATCTCATCATCCTGAACTTCGCCAATGCCGATATGGTGGGCCATACAGGCATCATTCCTGCTGCCGTAAAGGCCATCGAAGCGCTTGATGTATGTGTAGACAAAATAGTAAAAGATGTGCTCGCCCGCGACGGTCAGATTCTGCTGACGGCAGACCACGGCAATGCAGACTGCATGATAGACGAAAACGGCCAGCCTATGACGGCACATTCGCTGAACCCTGTACCTCTGGTACATATCGCAAACCATCCTCGTCAGCTGCTTGACGGTGGCAGACTCGCAGACCTGGCACCATCACTTCTGACACTGATGAATCTGCCGCAGCCTGCGGAAATGACAGGTAGAAGCCTAATCAAATAGTTGCAACAGGAGGCGTATCTTCGCCTCCTGTTTCTTTTTCGTCTTCGGTGCCTTCCTGTACCTCTTCAGCGTTTTCGCCGTTCTCAGGTGCTTTTTCAGGGCTGCCTGCGGCATCTTCTCCCGGCGTCTGTACTTCTTCCGTTTCAGGCTTTGCCTCATTCTCAGGCTGAGGGGCCGGCACTTCCTGCTGAGGAGGCGGTGCTGCCTGCTGCGGGGTCTCCGATTCATTTTTGGAAGCCTTGTCTCCCGCCTTCACCTCGTCCGCTGTGATAGTGCCTGCAGTGTGACCTGCCTTGATCAGATCGTTCCACTTTTCCGGTGTGTAGCCGTAAGTGCCGTCTTTTCGAAGCACCAGCCAGTCTGGTCTCGTGTTCTTATTGCCTTTTCCGAGGAGCTCCTGCACTGTGGTGCCTTTCCTGAAGGCTCTGATTCTGTAGCCTGCCATCTCTGCCAGGAGCTTTTCCCTTTCATCGTCCGAAAGGCCCGTGCTGTACGTCTTTTGGGATTTCACTCTGCCGTCTTCCGCGATAGTGACAGCAGGAGCAATCTTACCCTTTATGCCTTTTTTGAAGACAGCATAAGCCTCGCGGTCTTCGTCTAGGTAATAATCTCTGGCGACATTGCCGTAAACATCCCAGTCACAGCCGTCCCACCAGATGGCGATCTTCACTTTTTCATAGCCGTAGATCTGGCTGAACATGGACTCCATCCACGCCGCCTTGTCGCCGCCAAATCCGGCGGACGCAAACTCCGTAATCATGAGTGGCTGGCTGAACCAGTCCAGATATCTGTTGTAAAGGTCTTCGTAAAGGTCCTCGAATTCCGTCCACTTTTCGCCAACGGAAGTGTAATAGTCTCCCGTGTTGTAGGCCGTCATTCCCACCAGGTCCACGTACTCGTCCCCCGGATAATACATCAGCGGGTGGTTCCAGTCAAAGTCAGGGAATGAAACGCTGTTCGGATTCCATACCCAGATGGTGTTGGCGTTGGCCCCCGCCTCTTCAAAGATATCGTAAATGTATGTGTAGACTTCCTTGTAGATGTCAGTGTCTTTGGAAGTATGGAATGCCGAATAAATGCACCAGTCACCGTTCATTTCGTTGAACGGGCGGAAGATCACGGGATGTCCGAAGTCTGCGATCACTTTGGCATAGTCTTTCAAAAAATCATCGCACTCTCCCTGCAGGAGATGGTACATCATATTGCCGTCTTCGATAGGTACTATCTGAAGCGTCAATTCCAAAACCTTGTGCTTGCGCTCCCATGCGGAGTCCAGTCTTTCCCGCAGATTTGGATGCGGCGTTCTGCGCACCTGAGTGTAGTTGACGATCACAGGAAAATCATAGTCAAGTTCTTCTTCGTATGAGTCGAGACGCGAAAAATCAAATCTGGCTGTCTGCGGCTCGAAGATGCCCCATTTAAGCCCTGCATCCTCTCCGAAATATTCTTCGTAAAAATCTTTGGTCTCGTCGTTAAAACCACGCTTTTTCAGGTCCACAGCCTTGGTCTTGGCGGTATAGCTTTCCGCGCCTTCAGGGCTTCCCGTGAGAGCTGTCATCTCTTCTTCATCCAGCAGGCTGAAGTTTTCCGCCATCCTGATTATGGCCGAGTCCGTAGTGAGCGGAGTCTCGGATTTTATCATTATCGTATAGACTTTTGCGGCCTCTTTTTCGTCATCGTTTTTTCCGGCTTTTTCGGCTGTTTCTCCGTCATCGTTTTTATCGGCTTTTTCGGCTGTTTCTCCGTACACCGGAATATCGATGGAAGCATAGTGTGAGCGTGCTCCGGTCCTTCCCGGCAGGCGTTCTCTGTCCCAGATCAGCAGGCTGGCGTTTTCGAAATCACACTCTGCCTCGCCGTCGTAGACCACATTGTCAAAGCCTGCAGACAGGAAACTGTTGGAATAATTGTGATAGCTCTCCGCAGTCTCATCTCCCGAAAGCTCCTGCGAATAGATTTCGATATTGGCGTCTTCCCCTTCGAGCAGGGCTCTCACGGAAGAATATCTCATGTCCACGGTGCAGCCCTTCGGTACCTCGATGCAGTAGCCTTCGGTGAGGTCAGTGAATATATCCGAGTCTTTGCCTTCTTCCAGCAGGAAGAGCCCCTCCGGGATTTCATCTTCTTTTTCGTATAATATTTTGTCTATTGCAAGGTCAAGTCCGAATGCAAAGGCTGCAAGAGCCAGCACCAGTATGATGGCACCTGCTGCTTTTTTCTGTCCAAATTCTCTCATTTGCTTCTCCGCTAAATCTTATGTCAAATATGTTCAATCCTCTGCGGGCCGGAATTTTTTTATTATCTCTTCGGCTACGCGTATGCCGTCAAGTGCTGCGGAAACGATTCCGCCTGCGTAGCCTGCCCCTTCACCGCAAGGATAGAGTCCCTGTATGCAGGCAACCAGTTCTTCGTTGCGATCTATCCTGACAGGGCTCGAGCTGCGGCTTTCCACGGCAAAGAGCAGGGAGTCTTCGCTGTCAAAGCCGCGGAGCTTTCTGCCAAATGCCGGCATCGCCTCCATCATGGCCGATGCCGCAAAATCCGGGATGGAGTCGAGCACCGGATTTTGCGCGGTGCAGCCGGCGCTGCGCTCTTCGAAGGCTTTTTTGAATTCGCCGTAGGTGCACCGCGGCATTTGGCTGCCGCCGCCTCCGTTTTCAAACGCCTTCTTTTCGTATTTTTCCTGGAAAGCCGCTCCCGCCAGGGGATCGCTGCTGCCAAAGTCTGATATGCACACATCCGTCAGCACTGCGCTGTTGGCAAATTCGCCGTCGCGGCTGCTGTAACTCATGCCGTTGATGACCATGGTGCCCTCTTCAGACGCAGAAGCGATGACTTCGCCGCCCGGACACATGCAAAATGTGTAGACGCCTCTGCCGTCGTTCTTTCCTCCGTCTTCCGCTTTTTTGCAATGGTAGGAAAGCTTGTACTCGGCAGGCGGCAGACCGAGTTTTTCCCAGCCTTCGCCATACTGTGCACGATTTATCATATCCTGAGTGTGCTGAATACGCACACCTATTGAAAACGGTTTCGGGCTCATCCTGACGCCTGCATCCTGCAGCATCCGGAATGTATCCCGGGCGCTGTGGCCCGGAGCCAGTATCAAAATGTCCGTTTCTATCTCAAAGAGCTTTCTTTTGCCGTTTTCACCGGTGCATTTGCAAAGCTTTTCGACTCTTCCCTTCAAAGCTTCCGTGCTGCTCAAAACTGCGGCAGAAAGCCTGCCCTCCTCTGTTTTGAGGCCTTCCAGGCGGGTTTCGAACATGATTTCGCCGCCAAGAGCTTCGATTCTTTTTCTTATATTCACTACCACATCACGTAGCACGTCCGTCCCGATATGCGGTTTGTGCAGATATAGGATCTCGGGATTTGCTCCCGCATCCGCAAATTCTTTTAATATCTTGTATATTCTCGGATCCTTCAGATTGGTGGTGAGCTTGCCGTCGGAAAATGTGCCGGCGCCGCCTTCCCCAAACTGTACATTGGACTCGGGATCGAGCTTTCCTTCGTGCCAATACTTTTCCACGTCGCGAATACGTTTTTCCATGGCGGCGCCCCTCTCCAGCACGATGGGTGCAAATCCCGCCTCCGCCAGGATCAGTGCCGCATACATACCCGCAGGCCCAAAGCCGCAAATGACCGGGCGGCTTGAAAGCACCTTTTCGCCGCACATTGGCAATATATATTCCCGTGGCTCGGCCGTAGGAAGATCGAGCTTCCTATCCCCCGGCAGAGGATCAAAGTCCACGCCATACACCAGAAAAATGTTCTTCTTATCCCTGGCATCCACAGACTGCCGGGCGATGCGCCAGTCCGTGATTGTGATGCCTCGCCCCGCTTTTCCCAGCTTTTTCAGTATCGCCTTTGGGATGTCCTCTGCCGGCTGCCCCGCTTTCAATTTTACTTCGTTAATCCTGTATTGCACTTTCTCTCCCGTCAATCGGCCGCTCGCCGAAAATAACTAAAAATGCGCCTGTTCTGCCATCGCGCGCCCCGCTTTTATACCGGTCAGCCACGCATGGTGAAGATTGAATCCTCCGCAAGGTCCGTCATAGTCCAAAGCTTCACCCGTGATGTAAAGCCCCGGCACCAGTCTTGATTCGCAGGTGTTTTCATCCACTTCATCGCACACTACACCGCCTCTGGTGCACTGTGCCTTGTCCCATCCTCCGGCACCGCAGATTTTCAACGTGAAATTTTCCAGCACGTAGATAATATCCGAAACCACATCGCTGTCAAAGCTGTTAATTTCTGCATCTTCCAGCCCGGCCTGCTTTGCAATCATGGTGGTTAATCTTTCGTCTGTCAGAGTGCAAAGCGCATCTGCCAGCAAAAGTTTTTCGTGCTTTTTCTCTTTTTCGACGGAAAGGTAGCCAAGCATTTCAACAACGCGTTTTTCCGTCTCTTCTTCCGGCTCACCTTCACCGCCCGCCAGAAAATTTATTTTAAGCCTATAGTCTGTAAAAGAAGTATTCTCATCCAAAACCACATTGGACGAAAGGTTGAATATGCAAACCCCCGAAATTCCCTTCTCAGTGAAGATGATTTCGCCGGTTTCCTCTGCTATGGTTTTGCCTTTGCGTGAAAGGCTCACTCTTGCCGGAGTGCGAATGCCTTTCAGAGCGCTGTCCCAATTCGAAATCTCCAGGGAAGTCAGCGCAGGTGCCAGCCTGGTCACGCTGTGTCCGAGCTTTCTTGCCATCACATACGAATCGCCTGTAGTGCCGTAAACCGGAGCCGCCTTGCCGCCCGCAGCTATCAGCACGCGGTCTGCTTCGTATATTTTGCCGCCCCTGCAGACAACCTGAAATCCTTCGTCATAGCTCCTTATTTCCTCCGCAGGAGAATCCGTAACGATGCGCACACCCAGTCCTTCAGCCTTCCGTATCAATGCTGTCCGCACATCCGAAGCCTTGCCGCTGACAGGATAGAATCTCCCGCCTCTTTCGCATCTTACGAAAATGCCCAGTCTTTTAAAGAAATCAAAAACCGCCTCTTTCTCGCTGCAATCATCGTTTGTGATATTGCAGCGTCCATTGCCGGTGGCGGCGATTTTTGATGCGCATTTTTCTTTCTTTTCCAGGACGGTGATCTCCGCTTCACTGCT
>CAMPBN010000062.1 GCA_946638265.1 uncultured Bacillota bacterium | reverse complement strand
CAGATCCGGCATTCGACGAGTAAACTACCATAGGCGGATAAAATATCCGTCGACTCCTTTTGCAATAGATTGTTGTTAAAATAAAGAAACGGCCCAGGGCCGTTTCTTTATTTTTCTATTTGATTTTGTTCGCTTTTATCCGCTTTTATTTGCCGATGCTTGCTTTCGTTTGCTGCTACTCGCTTTTTTCCACTCGCTTTCGGCTCCTACTCGCTTTCTTTGTCGCTGCCTGCAGGCTCCTCTGTATTGTCGCCGAAGAGTGAGATCTGACCGGCGGTAACCTCGTCCACTTCAGGAGATGGCGCAGTGATGGCATTCTCGATGTCGTCGATTTCCGGCAGATCCTTTAGTGTCCTGAATCCGAAATTCTTCAGGAACGTATCTGTGGTGCCGTAGAGTATCGGGCGGCCGATGGCATTGCTGCGACCCTTTTCCTGAATCAGGTTTTTCTGCTGCAGGCCCTCGATAACGCGGTCGCATTTGATACCGCGAATGGCTTCGATTTCGCCCTTAGTCACCGGCTGCTTGTAGGCTATGATGGCCAGAACTTCCAAGGCGGACTGGGAAAGGCGCTTTTGCTTGACAGGCGTGCAGAGACGTTCAATATAATCGGAGTTTTCCGGAATGGTCACCATCTGAAAGCTTTTGTTGATTTCACGGATGCGGATACCTCGGTTTTCCTGCTCATATTCTGCCTGCAGTTCTTTGAAGCATTCGTAGGCTTCTTTCCAGTTCATATTCAGCACATCTGCTGCTATTTTAACGTCCAGCGGCTCTCCCCATGTGAAGAGCATGGATTCGAAAGCCGATTTGACGGCTCTTTTACTGCTCATTTGCGTTTACTCCCTTTTTCAGTTCTTCTATATCTTTTTCACGTTCCTCTTCGGGAATGAGATTTACATTCGGGTCCTGTTTAACGACCGTGATCTCGCCGTAGAGCTCTTCTTGCTCAAAAGTGACAAACTTGGATTTGGCCATTTCCAGGAGGGAGGCGAAGGTCACCACCTTGTTGTAGCGGTCTTTTTTGCCTTCCAGCAGTTCGCTGAAGGTGGCTTTTTTGCGCTTAATCGCGCCCAGGAAAAAGTCTTTGATGAAGGCAATTTTCTGCTCCACGCTGATCTTTTCGCGCTCAATGCGCTGGTAGCGGTGCTTGACCTCGGCGATTTTGTGTTTTTTGTGCAGGAAAAGGTTGAAGGCGTTAACAAACTGTGCCAGATCCATACGCAAAAATTCGTCCGGGTTTTCCGTATATCTGCTGATGTCTTCCTGCGGCTTTTCGTAGGTGCGCATATCCAGATCTTCCGCCTTGGCCAAAAGCTCGGCGGCTTTTTTGAAGCGCTTGTATTCCAGGATGCGCTCTACCAGGTCGGCTCTCGGGTCTTCCTCGGCGATAGGCTCGCCTTCCGCGGAAACTCTCGGGATTAGCAGCTTGGACTTGATTTCGATGAGCTCGGAAGCCAGCACCATAAATTCGGTGGCAACGGCCACATCCATCTGCTCCATTTCGTCCAGGAACGCCAGATACTGGTCGGTGATCTCGGCTACCTGAATGTCGTATATATTCATTTGTGCGTTTTCAATCAGATAGACGAGCAGGTCGAAAGGCCCTTCGAACACGTCCAGCGTTACTTTGTAGCTCAAAATTTACCTCGCGTTTCAGAGTGTTTTAATATAACTTCTTACCGGCATTATTCTGGTCGGTTTAAGCCGATTTTTCGAATCGGATATTATTCTATTTTGATTTTATTTCGCGGAGTCGCTGATAATTTCGCCGGTTTCGGCCCGGTTTTTCAAAATCGAATACTATTCTGGTTGGCTTCGATTTGGTTAGTTCTCGTTAAAATTATAAATCAGTAATCCCGCGATAGTGATGGCACCGCCTGCAACCTGTAGGAGCGTCGGGATTTCGCCGAAAAATACCAAGGCCAGCAGGGTGGAAATGACGATCTCCGCATTGCCCCATGTGGACAGGAAAAGCGGCGTTACATAGCCCAGCACCCAGTTGAATACTGCGTGTGCTCCAATCTGGCAGGCCATGGCCATAACCAGCAGCCACAGATAGTCTGCAGCCGGATAGCCTGTGAAAGGCGTGCCTGAGAATATCATGCCCAGAGTGAAGCAAATCCAGCAAAAGCTGAATACCAGGAACACATAGACGCCTGCTGGGATGTTCTTACGCATTACATTTCCTACGCAGAAATACAGGCCGTAAAATACGCCGGTGAATATGGCGAAGATGTCGCCTGCAAAGGACCCACCCGCAGCGGAGTAGTCCAAACCGGCCATCAGGGCTGCGCCCGCCAGCGCGATGCAGATGCCCAGCACGGCCTTGCCCTTTACATGGGATTTGAAAAATATCAGTGTGACCACCAGCACTACCAGAGGATGCAGAGACTGCA
This sequence comes from uncultured Bacillota bacterium, assembly GCA_946638265.1. Lineage (GTDB taxonomy): Bacteria > Bacillota > Clostridia > Peptostreptococcales > Anaerovoracaceae > UBA3871. The sequence goes on along the minus strand of CAMPBN010000062.1, from coordinate 4,124 downwards.
ACACCACTGCGCTGGCGATTTTCGTCATCTTCACTGCGTTGAACCAGCAGAAAAAGTGGCAGAACAGGAAGATGCCTGCCACGGCGCAGCCCGCAACCTGTTTGAGCGTCAGACTTTTCAGCGTCTCGCGCTCGTGCAGCAGCACCGGGATGGCGAAGAAAGGCAGAGCGAATGTCAGCCTGTAAAAGCCGATGGCCATGGAAGAGGCTGTGATAGCCTTCCCCAGGATTCCGCTGGTGGCGCCCATGGCCACCGCAAAGACTGCAACTATTCGCGCATTCTTCGCAAATATATTCGAATTTCGTTTTTCAATATTGTTTTCCATATAAATCGTCTTCTTTCGTTGGTTATGCGGGTTATGCGCTCGCACAAACTCAATTTTACCACATTTGCCCATCAAAAGTAAACAACTGCGTCACTTTTGCCGCAGCTATCCGCTGCTAAAAGAAAAGAACCGCGACACTTTGCCACGGCTCCAAGAAAAACTTTCTAAAATTGTAAATACTTGACAATATAAAAATCTTGCTGTTAAATAATGCCAGAACCGCAGAATAATAGAGTGGCTACTAACCGATTTTGCTCAAGGTAGGTGATGCCTATGTGCATGCTGTAGAAATAGTGTCCTTGTACTACAGATAGACGAAACCCACTCTATACGCACTAGAGTGGGTTTCTTTTAATCCACCTAGTAGCCACAATTCTGCGGCTACTCTATTGACATCATTATGTACCTTTCGCCCCAAAAAGTCAACCATATACCCGCTTGACATATACACGGATTGCGTGTATAATATATTGAAAGAAGAGAGATTATGATAAAATCGTTTGCAGATAAGGAAACAGAGCGAATCTACAAGCAACATTTTTCAAAAAAATTACCGCACGATATACAACCGATTGCGTTGAGAAAATTGATTATGATTAACAATGCAACGTGCCTGGAAGATTTAAGAATACCACCTTCAAACCATTTGGAGAAACTTTCAGGAAACCGAAAGGGGCAGTACAGTATTCGCATTAATGAGCAATTTCGTATTTGCTTCAGGCTGGATGAAAATGATTTTCAAGATGTTGAAATCGTGGACTACCACTAGGAGGAAGAGATGGCAGAGAGAATTAAAACTCCCACTATAGGGGAAATCCTAAAGGAAGAGTTCTTGGACCCGATGAATATTTCTGCATATCGATTGGCACAGGAGATTCATGTGCCGGTGTCGAGGGTTCAGGATATTTTGCACGGCAGAAGGAAGGTGTCTGCTGATACATCGCTTCGCCTGGCGAAGTTTTTTGGAGTTTCCGACAGATATTTTCTGGACATGCAAAATGACATCGATCTTAGAGAACTGAAAATTTCACTTTCGGAAGTAATCGACCAAATCAGACCACTAGGGAAGATTGCCTTGTAGGGATAAGAGCAGCAAAAGCGCCGTTGCAGGCGCTTTTTTATTTGCTTCTTTCAGTTGATAGTCCGCTTTTTCGAAGCGAAATTTTAATATCTGTTATCAAGTCTTTTATGAACATGGATTCCTGTAACGTGCAATCTTCAAGCAGAAGCGATATCTTACCGGATATGGCTTCTTTATTGAAACGCTTTACATTGGCGCCAAGCGAGTTTAGAAAGCAGTTCTGTTTGTCAAAATGGTGAATACGAAAATAGTAATGCCGTTGAGCTTGTCTACATAGGGATGGTATATTATTGATTTGGCAGAGCAGAGGGGCTGAAAGCCATGTTGCTTTGCAATTTCAGCGTGAAACAGACGAATTTTTCGTGAAACATTAAAAATGGCAGAATAAAGTGCGTCCTGGACCCTGGATTCTGCCATTTTTGACCGGAAAACAGCGGCGTGACTGAAATAATGCGTGCCGGAGGCCATTTTTCTGTAGAAACGAGGAGAATTGGCAGAGGGATGGGGCTGAAACCTCATTCCCTCTGCCAATTTATCATTTTAGTAGCAAATTTGGGGTGTGAAACATTTTTGTGGCAGAGCGCGGGACGGCGAATGCGATAAAGTCTGCCAAAAGGGGGAGAAAATGCGCCAAACGCGCTGCGATGGGATGGCCGATCCGCTGGCATATGCTGCGGGGGAACAGGAGAGGCCGAGGGAATACGCGGATAGCAGAGAAAGGCGGCGCGTGGGTGTGGCGGCAGCGCGAGATCACGAAGCGAATGAAATCAAGAAATGCCAAAACGCATGTCAGCCCGGACATCATACGCGAGAAAACTGTTGGAAGTGCGCGCGGTTCGTGGTATATTAGGTGGTGGATGCACGGGCGCTGCTGCGGCCGATAAATAAGGACGATATTGAGGTAGAACGTGAAGACTATTTTGAATGTAGAATACGGCGGGATACATGCCGCCTACTGGATGTACTATGGCGTTATAGCCAGTTTTAATGCGGCTTTCCTGCTGGCAAGAGGATATACGAATTCGGAAATCGGCATTATATTGGCGGTGGCCAGCGTGCTGTCGGTGCTGATCCAGCCGCTTTTGGCGGATCTGGCGGACCGGAGCCGCAGGCTGGATGTGATCGGCGTATCGCAGATTTCCACGCTGGTGCTGATGGCCGCCGGGGCAGGGCTTTTCCTGTTCCGCGAAAAATCCCTGCCCCTGTGGCTGCTGTACGTTGCGGTCTCGGCGGGGCTTCTGGCACTGCAGCCACTCCTCAATTCCCTGTGCTTCAAGCTTGAGGAGAGCGGCCATCATGTAAATTTCGGAATCTGCCGATCCTGCGGCTCCCTCGGATACGCCCTCTTTGTTATTCTGCTGGGCGTGATGGTAGAAAAAAGCGGCGCTGGGATTTTGCCTGTTGCAGGTGAAGTGACATTGGGCGCGCTGCTGGTTTTATTAGTGCTCGTGAAAAAGAGCTTTTCAGAGGCACTGCTCCGCAAAAAGTATGGTGACAGAGTGGCTGCCGGCGCGATCGAAGCCGGCGATGAAGCAGGCAAACCTGTCGGGGCGCCTGCAGTCAGAGAAGACATCAACCTGGTGGAGTTCGTCCGCCGCAATCGCCTCTTCGTGGCGCTGAACCTGGCCATCATAGTGCTGTTCTTCCAAAACTATATCGCCAACAACTATATGCTCCAGCTGGTGGAGGGCGTAGGCGGCGACGCGGCGGACATGGGACGTATATTCTCCGTGATGGCGTTCATGGAGATCCCGGGCCTTTTCTTCTTTGAAAAAATAGCCAAGCGCTTCTCGTTGGAAAGCCTGCTGATTTTCTCAGCCTTCGCATTCGTAGCGAAGTTCGCTGTGATTTACATCGCCGAGTCGGTGTTCATGCTCTACGTGGCCCACATCTTCCAGGCCGTCAGCTTCCCGATTTTCCTTTCTGGCATGGTGGCCTACACGGACGGCTGCATGAGCAAGGGCGAGGCAGTCAAGGGACAGTCGCTTTATACTGCCTGTATCACGGTCTCAAGCGTGTTTGCCGGAGTACTTGGCGGCATCATGCTGGATATGGCAGGCCCGAAGTTTATGGCGGGAGTTTCCACAATTTCCGCGGTGGCCGGCGCGGTACTGGTGACACTTATCCTTCAAAAGATGAAGAAGAGCGGCAAGCAGGCGTAAATAGTAAGAGGCGGTATATCTTGGAAGCCACATTGGAAGCGGCATTAGTATCCGCATCGGAGGCCGCGTTGGAAGCGCGCGGAAAGCAGAAATAAACGTATACGGTATATCTTGGAAGCGCGCGGATGGGATGTGCGTTGGAAACCACATAGAATCACATTTGAAGCGCAGCCGCGCGACCACAGAAAGCAGCAAAAATAATATATCCGAGAAACAAGAGAACAAGAGGTGTGAGGAAAATGACTGAATCAATCGGAGCAACTGGAAAAATCGAAATCAAGCGCCCGGAAGACCTTTCCGGCGCAGAACTTGCGGAATTTATCGCAGATCTTTTCCACAGAATGAGCGTCCACGAAACATTGTGGTTTCGCGAAGTGGAACATCAGCTGGGCTTTGAGGCCGCGCTGAAGGCCATGGACTACGCGTGGGAAAAGACCAGGAGCATCGCCGTGAAAAGAGTAGCGGAGCTGCTGGGCATAGAAACCGAAGCCGGCCTGCCAAAGGGCCTGACGGAGATGCCAAAGGAAAAGCAATTGCAGCTGGCGGAGGCGGTGGC
>CAMPBN010000061.1 GCA_946638265.1 uncultured Bacillota bacterium | reverse complement strand
ACCAGAGCCATGATGCCGACGAACGCCGGAATGGCTGTGAATTTGCCGGTCAGCCCCGAGTCTGTCCGGCGGCTGCGTTCCCGTTCCTTGCTTTCGTCAGGCCGGATGATGCAGGCTTCCGCCAGTTTCATGATAAATGAAAAACGCATATCCGCGATGGCGGCAGACCTGTCCAGTCCGCTTTCTCTCTCCATCTGTTCTACGATTTTTTCCACAAAATTTATTTCGTTTTCTTCAAGCTGCAGCTCTTTTCTGATGAGCTCGTCGCCTTCCGCCAACTTGGTGGCCGCAAAACGCACCGGAATGCCCGCTTTCTTTGCATGGTCTTCGATCAGGTGCATGATGCCGTGCAGGCAGCGGTGTACCGCACCTCCCCGCTCACTTTCCTCGCAAAAGTCGGTGCGCGCAGGTCTTTCCTGGTATTTGGCCACATGCAGAGCGTGACTCACCAGCTCGTCCACGCCTTCGTTTTTGGCAGCTGAAATCGGTACCACAGGGATACCCAGCATCTCTTCCATCTCGTTGATCAGAATGGAGCCGCCGTTGCCGCGAACCTCGTCCATCATGTTGAGCGCCAGCACCATCGGCACTTCCAGCTCCATCAGCTGCATGGTCAGGTAGAGATTTCGCTCAAGATTTGTGGCGTCTGCAATATTGATAATGCCCAGAGGCTTGTCTTTCAGAATATATTCGCGGGATACGATTTCCTCGCTGGTATATGGGGATAAGGAATACAGCCCCGGCAGGTCCACCACTTCCGTATCCGGGTGGTTTCTGATCTGACCGCTCTTTCTTTCCACCGTAACGCCCGGGAAATTCCCCACTCTCTGGCTTGAGCCCGTAAGCTGGTTGAAAAGCGTAGTCTTACCGCTATTCTGGTTTCCTGCAAGAGCGAAGGTAAGCACTGTACCGGCCGGCAGCGGCTTTTCTCCTTTTTTGTCGTGGTATTTGCCGCCTTCGCCAAGGCCCGGATGTTCTGCGGTAGCCGGCTTTTTCGGAGCTGTCTTTTCCGCTGCTTTTTCCAATGGACGAATTTCAATCTTCTCCGCGTCCGCAAGGCGCAGCGTCAGTTCGTAGCCCTGCAGTCTGTACTCCGCAGGGTCTCCCATAGGCGCATATTTTACCAGCGTGATCTCCGCGCCGGGGATCACACCCATATCCAGGAAATGCTGTCTCAGCACTCCCTCTCCGCCCACCGCCTCGATGACGGCAGACTTTCCTGTTTCAAGTTCTTTCAGATTCATTTTATTCCGATTTCTTTCTGTCGTACTTTCCCGAACGGGAATATTATACCAAAATTTCCCGTGAAAATCCACTCTGAAAGTGTTAATATGTACTTGCGAAAGCATTGGAATATATCTATGGCGAAAGTATTTAGTATATGTTTTCATGAGAACTTGGGAGTTATAATGATGAAAAATCCGTCAAAGACACTTATTTCTTTTATTATGGCCGCTATGCTGCTTGCTCTTGCCTGCATCGCGGCAGGCTGCGCGGGAAATCCGAAAGTTCCCGCATCCTCTGACAATCCCGCATCCCAAATCGGCCATGCCGCTCCCGAAGATTCTGCCTACGGCGTATTCCTCAGCTACGACGGTGAACTGAGCGAGCTTTCCGCCTACGACTGCATCGTGATTGACGCCCAGTACCATACAGCTGATGAAATCGCGGATTTCAAAGCCGGCGGCCACACCGTGTACAGCTATATCAATATCGGCTCTCTGGAAGATTTCAGAGACTATTACGCAGACTATGCCGACCTGGCTCTCGGAAATTACGAGCACTGGGACGAAGAAGTCTGGGTGGATGTTTCAGCCCCAAAATGGCAGGACTTCATCCTGGAGCAGCTCGCCCCGAGTCTGGCATCCAAAGGCATCGACGGATTTTTCGTTGACAATTGCGATGTTTACTACAACTACCCTACCCCGGAAATTCTTGAAGGCGCGTCCAAAATCATGAAGGGGCTCAAGTGCACCGGCCTGAAAGTGATCATCAACGGCGGCGACGCATTCATGACTGCCTACACCTCATCAGGCGGCGCCTGGTCCGATGTCATCACGGGCATCAACCAGGAGACCGTATTTTCAAAGATCAACTGGGACAGTGACACATTCTCAGCCGCAGATGCAGACGACCGTGAATACTTCAGCAAATATATCGAAAAATACGCAGCCCTCGTCGCCGACATCTATCTGCTTGAATACACGACAGACGAAAAATTAAAAGCCGCTATCCGCGACTATTGCCACGAACACGGCTTTTACTACTATATCTCAGATTCCCTCGAGCTGGGCATCTGACCCGGCACGGCCTCTATGCCTGTACGCTTCCTAGCCCACCACCTTCACGCCGTCGTTGTCGGCGGAAAGCGCCAGAACTGTCCAGCCCGGACAGACTGTGTGTATCTTTTCGCGCAGGCGGTCTGCAAACTCAGCCGCATCGCCCTTCACCAGCGCCAATTGCGTGGAGCCTGCACCGCTGATGCAATATGCGATGGCTCCGAGCTCCAGAGCAAACTTTTCGCTCTCCGCATAACCCGGGATCAGCTTTTTTCTGAAGTCCTGGTGCAGGCGGTCTTTGAGCGACACCTGTATCATATCCTCGTCTCCCAGTTCGAGCGCGCGCAAAAGCAATGCCGCATGTGACAGATTGAATACTGCATCCTTGAAAGGCACTTCCTGAGGCAGCGCGCCCCTGGCCAGTGCCGTGGAAAGCTCAAAGTCGGGAATTACCACCACAGTGTGGATATCTTCGTTCATGCGGTATTTCACGGTATACGGCTTGCCATCATCCAGCATGGAAGCAGTCAGTCCGCCTGCGATGGCGGCCGCTACATTGTCGGGATGACCTTCGATTTCGTTCGCCACCTCCAGGATTTCCATGCGCGAAAGCTTTTTGTCGTGCAGCTCGTTGGCCGCCATCGCGCCCGCCACGATCAGCGTGGAAGAGCTGCCCAGTCCTCTGCAGACGGGTACACCAGCATCGATTGTAATCTTCAGCCCGTCTTCCGCGCTAAGTCCCATCTTTTTCATGGCCAGCTCGTACCCGCGGTACGCGAGATTTTCCCTGTTTCGGAAAGCCTCGTCGCAGCCTTCGAAAGCAAGCGTGCTCCCGCAAAGCTCAAAAGTAATGGTATTGTAGAGCGACAATGCGCATGCAAAGCTGTCAAACCCCGGTCCGATATTGGCCGAAGTGGCAGGCACGCGTACAGTCACTTTTTTCTTTTTCATAAAATCCAGCATTATTTTACCTCTTGGCGCATCTTCCTGCGCCTGTCCTCTTATCTAAATTTCTCTGCTCTTTTGCATCACATAGTTGAAAATCTCGCCCGGCTCGATGCAATCCGTGTGCAGCACCTTGCGGCTCTTAAGTCCCGCCAGGTTTTTCGGTATCGCCACGCCTGTTTTTTCGCTGAGCCTTTCCATCATCTCAAACTCATCCTGCGGCAAAGCTTCACCTTTCTCTGCGATGGCGGAAAGCACTGCCTGCGGGAATTTGTAAGGCGATGCCGTGGAAAGCACTGCGATCGGTGCATCAGAACCAGTGGCAGTCCTGTATTGCTCTGTGGCATTCCATGCTACGGCTGTATGCGTATCCATCAGATACCCTTCCTTCTCGAAGACTTTTTTGATAGTCTCAGCCGCGGTCTCGTCCGACGCATAGGCTGCAAAGAATGTCTCCTTCAGCTTTGAAAGCGTGTCTTCATCCACATCGTAGCATCCTTTTTCCGAAAGGTCCTTCATCCAGCCTGCCACCCTGGCCGCATCGCCGCATGCCAAGTAGAGCATTCTTTCCAGATTGCTGGACACCAGGATATCCATGGAAGGCGAAGTGGTCTTGATGAACGGGCGTTTTCTGTCGTAGTGCCCCGTGGTCAGGAAATCGAACAGCACATTGTTGGCGTTGGATGCACAAATGAGTTTTCCCACCGGAAGGCCCAAAGTTTTGGCAAAATATCCTGCCAATATGTCTCCGAAATTTCCGGTCGGCACTGCAAAGTCCAGCTTTTCTCCCGCCTTGATCTCGCCACGCGCCAAAAGATCCGAATAAGCCTTGAAATAGTATGTCAGCTGAGGAGCCAGGCGCCCGATATTGATGGAATTGGCACTGGAAAGCGCAATTCCCGTTCCTTCAAACACCTTCTCAGCTTCAGCCTTTGCAAATACATTTTTTACGCCTGTCTGGGCGTCGTCAAAGTTTCCGCGGATAGCGCATACCTTCACATTGGCTCCCTCCTGGGTCACCATCTGCAATCTCTGCACCTGCGACACTCCGCCGTCAGGGTAGAAAACTATGATGCCGATGCCCGGGATGTCATGAAATCCCTCCAGCGCGGCCTTTCCCGTATCGCCGGATGTGGCAGTCAGAATCAGCGTCTTTTCATCTTTTCCAAGCTGCTTTTTGGCAGCACAGATCAGCTGCGGCAGCATTGACAGCGCCACATCCTTGAATGCGGATGTAGGCCCCCTGAAAAGCTCTGCTACGCGGTTTTTGCCCGCCTTCACCACGGGAGTCAGGTCTTCTGTTTCAAACTTTCCTTTGTATGCCTTTTGGCAAAGCCCCGGCATGTCTTCAAATTCAGGCAGCAGCGCTCCCATGATCTTTGCTGCCATTTCCACTGTCGGCAGACCCATAACTTCCTGCCAGTCGAACTTTATCTTGTCAAAATCCTTTGGAAGGAACAGCCCTCCGTCCGGGGAAAGCCCCATCAGCACTGCCTCCAGGGAATTCACTACGATATTATCATTTCTGGTGCTTTGATATTCCATACTTCAGTTTCTCCATGTCTTTTATAAAATTGTGCCTTCGCCGTGCATGCCACGCAGCCGTCTGCATGCGCTGCTACAGCAAAAGTTCCGCAATCTGCACTGCGTTGGTAGCCGCACCTTTTCTGACCTGGTCGCCGCAGCACCAGATATTCAGTCCGCACGGGTCTGTCAGGTCAGGACGGATACGTCCCACATACACCAGATCCTGGTCGGAAGTGTCCAGCGGCATCGGATAAACATGTGCATCCAGATCGTCCACCAGCTTGCAGCCCGGAGCTGCTTCGATTACGGCTCTGGCCTGGTTGATGCTGATAGGGTCGGCAGTACGCACCAATACGGAGATGGAGTGGCTGCGGAAAACAGGCACTCTCACGCATGTGCAGCTGACGTCCATATCCGGTAGATGCATGATCTTGCGCCCTTCGTTTTGGAGCTTCATTTCCTCGGATGTATATCCGTCTGTGGAATGACCGCCGATCTGCGGGATCAGGTTGTATGCTATCTGGTGTGTGAACACCTTTGACACCGGCTTTTCGCCCTTTGCAAGAGCCTCCACCTGAGCGGAAAGCTCGATAGGGCCGCCTGCTCCTGCGCCTGAAACTGCCTGGTATGTGCTTGCGATCATGCTCTTGATAGGGCTGATGCTGTTGAGCGCATTCACTGCTACTACTGTGATGATAGTGGAACAGTTCGGGTTTGAAATAATGCCGGAGTGGTTTCTCACATCCGCGCTGTTGACCTCAGGCACGATCAAAGGCACCTTCGGGTCCAGACGGAATGCGGACGAATTGTCCACAAACACGGCTCCTGCGTCTACGATGGCCGGCGCGAATTTTTCCGCAATATCGTTTTCGGCTGCACCCAGCACGATATCCACGCCCTTGAAAGCCTCGTTCCTAGCCTCTTCAACAGTGATATCTTCGCCCTTAAACTTCTGCACTGTGCCTGCGGAACGTGAGGAAGCCAGCAGCTTCAGCTCGCCCACAGGAAAGTTTCTTTCTTCGAGTATTTTTTTCATTTCCATTCCGACAGCGCCTGTTGCGCCCAGAATAGCCACTTTGTATGTTTTCATATTCCATTCCTCCCGTAAATTTTCTCTACTAAAAATACATATATCTTATACCGCGCAGCCGGGGTAATGGCCACATTCGCGATATCAGTTTACGAAATTGTCGTACAGCACGCGGATAGCGCGTTCAAAGTCCTTGTTATCCACGCCGACGATGATGTTCAGCTCGTCCGGGCCCTGGGAAATCATCCTGATATTGATCCCCTGTTCGCCCAGTGCAGCGAAGATTTTTCCGGAAGTACCGGATTTTTTCGCCATCTTACGGCCTACTGCAGCCACCACTGCGATATTCTCCGTGAACGTGATGGAATCCGGCTTGTAGACCTTCTGAATATCCGACACCACCGAATAGATCACCGGCGATGCCTTGGCAGAGTCCACCACATATGAAACGGAATCGATTCCGGACGGAACAAATTCCACGGAAAGGTCGTACTTTTCGAATACGCTGAGCATCTTCATGATAGCGCCCACTTCACTGGAAAATCCGCTCTTGCAGACATTGACGGAAGTGAAATTCTTGCGCCCTGCGATTCCCGTGATGATGTTCTCATCGTCGCCTGATGTCTCTTCGAAGTTTTCCATGATAAGTGTGCCCGGATGGTCAGGTTCGTTGGTATTACGCACATTCAGCGGGATATTCTTCTCCCTGACAGGGAAGATGGTGCCTTCGTGGAGTACCTGAGCTCCCAGATATGAAAGCTCTCGCAGCTCGCTGTATGTGATGCGTGCGATGGTCTTCGGATTGTCCACGATGCGCGGGTCTGCCATCAAAATGCCGGACACGTCGGTCCAGTTTTCGTAG
>CAMPBN010000060.1 GCA_946638265.1 uncultured Bacillota bacterium | reverse complement strand
GCTTGCCTACTGCATATCGGTGCACAAGAGCCAGGGCAGCGAATTCCCGGTGGTGGTGATGCCTGTTTCGTGGTTCCCGCCGATGCTCGCTACACGCAATCTGCTCTATACGGCAGTTACGCGAGGTAAACAGGCCGTAGTGCTGGTGGGCTCAGAAGAAAAGCTGAGAGCCATGGTGGATAACAATCTCATCACACGCAGAAACAGCGGACTTGGTGTGAGGTTGGCAATGCTTAGGGATTTTGAATAGGTTTGACAGATCCGGACTTCGCGGAAAAAATCATGAAGCCGGTAAAAATTTTGGAAAAATACATTTTTCCGCAGGATATATATTGCATAGCCTGCGGAGCCATAATCGACGAAAGCCGCACATACAGGCTTTGCGACAGCTGCATGAAAAAATTCAGGTGGATAAAGGGCGCAGCCTGCAAAAAGTGCGGAAAAGCCCTGGGCAAGGAAAAGGAGCGAATGGCACTTTTCGGTGGGAATGCAGCCGGAATCTGCCACGACTGCCGCTCGCGCCGGCATTTCTTTGACGGCGGCTACAGCTGCGTCTCCTATGGCGAGCTCGAAAAAAAGCCGCTGATGAAGCTGAAATATGCCGGCGACGGCTATATCGCAGATACGCTCGGTGAGATCATGTACGACAGGCTGCTGCCGGCGCTCGCGGAGGACGAGGGGGGCTGCATTCCCTTTGATCTTATAGTGCCCGTACCGCTGCACAAAAAGCGGCAGGCCCTGCGCGGCTACAACCAGGCTGCGCTCATTGGCAGGGTGCTGGCGGCAAAGCTGGGCCTGCCTTTTTATGCAAATCTGCTGCGCAGAGTGAAGGCTACAGAAAAAATGAGCAGGCTGGGCGCCTCGGAGCGAACTGAAAACCTTGAGGGAGCCTTCGCGATTTCAGGACGCAGCGCGGATATTGCCGGCAAAACCATACTCCTGGTAGACGATATCTATACCACCGGAAATACGGCAGACGCAGCCTCTGCCGTGCTGAAATCGGCGGGTGCGAAAGCGGTATACATTATCACCTTCGCTTCGGGCTCCAATTTCGTCCCGGTTTCCGACGAATAATTGCATGGCGCTGAAGGGGAAAGCCACGCGGGAGGCGCTTGCGTTCTTCGGCGAGATCCGTGGTCTCGGATGCCGCAACAGTGCACCGAATTTGTTAAATAGAGCACCTGGAACCTGTGGACGATTATTGCCGCCTGTGCTATAATGTTCTAACTAAAGTGGCTAATGAAAGTGGACTGGAGGAGAAAAATGTCAGCTCTAAAAGAATTTGATGCATTACAGAAAGAATTAAAAATTTACGGCTGGAGCGGCCTTTTTCATTATACGGATTTTACGAATTTCGTTAACATAATGAAACGCGGCGCGCTGCTCTCAAAGCACAGGGCGCAAAAAGAAAACCTGCTGCGCTGGGAGATGAACAGGCGCGAAGCTACAGTGGCTATGGGTGTAGACCTTTCGGAATACACCAGATTTTATTATGCGCCGAAAACAACCATGCTCTACGAAAGTGAAGGCGTAAAGGCAGAAGAAAAAGGCACGGCGCATATGCCAGTCCCGGTGCTTCTGGTATTCCGCAAAGAACTGGTTATGAACGAAGATGCGCTTTTCTTTGACGGAGATGCGGAAAATCGCAATTCCTTCTGCTACGACAATCTGGCGGAAGCGCGCTACAAGATGGATTGGCAGGGGGTTTTCTCGCGCTTTGAGCAGGATCCGGACGATTTTTATTCGGCCCGTGTTCGCTGCGCCGAGCTGCTGCTTCCGGACGAAGTGGCGCTGCAGGGAAATCTGGTGGCTGTTGTTTTCAGAACCATGGCCGACCTGAAAAACGCTCAGAACATAGTGGGGTTCAACCCTCTTTTCATGATCGACAAGACCATGTTCAACAATTTCAAGGGCTGGAACAATGCGGGCATTGGCGGCAACCGCCGCAAAAATGTCTACAACTACATCATGGACTATGATATAGGCATAGAGGGTAATACCCTGGAGATGCACTATTCTTTTGCATCCGATGAGCTCTCGCGTTATGCGCACGAATTTAAGATTACATACGCTTCCGGTACCACACAGGTGGACGACAGCGACTATGACGGTAACGCCGTTGAGTGGGATCTGGAGGAGGATATCATTCGCGATGAGCCTTTTGAAGTCTCATATTCGATCAACGGACATCGCCTTATCTATTGGTATTCCGACGATTGGACCGGCCCTCGCGGTGTGTGATATCCGAAGACGCGATGCAAGATTTTTACAGGGGACATATTTTTCTTGCACTTTATTTTGATATGTGCTATCGTTTAGCAGGCAAAATGACTATGGGCCATGGGTTTTCTCGGCCCGTATTCTTTTGCTATTGAGTTTATTAACAGATAAGGAGAATATCAATGGAAGACGAAAGAAACATCGGAACAGCAGAAAATGCTGCTGAAACAGTAGCACCTGCAGGTGTTACGGAAGACGCCGCAATTGGCGTGGTTGGAGAAGCTCCAAAAAAGAAGTCTAAAGGACTTATCGCCGCAATCGTGGCAATTATCGCAGTAATCGCAATAGGAGCAGGTGTGATCACCAGCTTCGGATCTTCTGAAAAGCAGGTAATGTCCGCACTTGAAAAGACTTTCAATCTTGAAGGCACGGTACTTGGCGATATGCTGAATTCAAAACTGCTCAAGGCAGAACAGGCAACAGCAACCATGACTATGGAGATGCAGGGCATGAACCTTGCTATGGATGTAACTGCCGACAATGCCGCCAAGCAGTCAGCAATGAATCTCAAGCTTGAATTTATGGGCATTAAAGCCGACGCAGACCTCTACATGAACGATCAGGAAGTTCAGGCGAAGGTACCTATGCTCAGCGACAAGGTTATCACTTACAACTTCCTTGAGGAAAAGAACGGATATCTGGGCGAAATGCTTGAGTCCATGGAACTGTCGTATGAAGATGTGGACGAAATTCTGAAAAGCTCATACCAGCCGGCTGCCGATACTGCAGCACTGGAAGCAAAGCTGGCCGAAGTGACCAAGAGCCGCATCAGCGGTCTTACTTTCGAAAAGGTAGACGCAAAGGAATTTGAAGTGAATGGCGCTGCTGTCAGCTGCAAGGGTCACAAGACCACCATCACGGAGTCCTACATGGAAGACTGGATCAAGGATTACCAGGATGCAATGCTCAGCTTCTACGAAGGCCTCAGCGCTGAAAATCCAATCTATGAAATGCAGTTCCAGCAGTACAAAGATATGTTCGACCAGTTGCTTGACAACTTCGGAAAAGAGGACGAAGAAGAAAGCAGCGTTGATATTACATTCTATGTAGACGGCGGACTTCTCGGAGCAAACGGACTTGCAGCCATCATACTGTCTGACGGCGAAAGCACGGAAACTATCGAGATTGACTTCAAAGGCGGAGCCTATGCACTCCAGAACGGCGCACTGCTGGTTAAGGATGGCGATGAAGTGGAAAGCGAATTTACATGGACAGGCACTACAGAAGGCACCAAGTCCACATTTACACTGAAGGCCGACGGAGAAGAAATCTGCACTCTCAGCTATGACACGGAAAATGGCGCATACGAAGCAAAACTGCCGGACGGTTCCTCTATAAAGGGTACTTTCATCCTGAACGATGAGCTTTTTAAGATGACCATCGACGAAGTAAAGGATTCCGAGTTTAATGCAGAATTCAAGTTCAACATGGAAATGACTGCAGGCGCAAAAGAAATGAAGCCGCTCACAGGTAACGGCACATTCGATATCGGCAATGCCGACGAGGCTGCATTCGATGACTTCTACAACGAAGCTATGATGAATCTTGCAAACGATCCGCAGCTGGGAGCTTTGCTCATGGGTCTCTAGTCCCTGAAAAAGGCAAATGTGTTTGCAATAAGGCAAATAAAAATCCCGCACTATGCAGTGCGGGATTTTTGATGCTTTTTGAGCCTTACCCGAAGGCGGGCAGCTTAGTATGTGGTCTCGAGCAGGCCGTAATTTCCGTCCTTGCGTCTGTAAACCACATTGACACTGTCTGTCTCCATATTGAGGAAAACGAAGAAAGTGTGCTGCAGCAGCTCCATCTGGACGATGGCTTCATCCACATCCATTGGAACCAACTCGAATTTCTTGGTACGAACTATGTTAATGTCATCCTCGTGGTCATATTCGGGAATCGCTTCGTATTTGATGCCCTGGCCCTTGTGCTTTTTCACAAGTTTTGCCTTGAATCTGGACATCTGGGAGGCAAGCTTGTCTATGATCTTGTCAACACTTTCATAGACTTCATCCGCAACTTCCTCTGCTCTGAAGATGGTGCCGCCGGCGTTGATTGTAGCTTCAATCTTCTGGCGTCCCTTTTCCTGGGAGAGCATGATGTTGGAGATGATGTCGGAGGAGAAATATTTGTCAAGTTTTTCGAACTTGCTCTCAATATTGTCCTTAAGTCTCTGGCTTGCATTAAAATTCTTGCTGGTAATAGTAACCTTCATAGCTGAAACCTCCTTGTATTTGATTGTCGGTACACATATTATACCACAGGAAAACGAAAAAGCAAATCAAATTATCACAATTTTCGTGCAATTTGCTCTGAAAAAATCGGTACAGCTGACCTGATCTTTGACCCCACACCTGCCTTTACCCGCTTTGCGGAGGACTTACTTCTAAAGCACGCCATGATCACTGCGCGCATCTTCGCGCCTCGCAGCTTACGTGGATCCCTTTGCCCGTGCCTGGCTTGGACTTTCAATCACAGACCTGTACCGATTCTTTCAAGATAATACCACAAAAAACGGAATCCCCGCAAGTTTCGGCTTGCGGGAATCCGGGAGTAAATATGGAATTTTGTAATTGAAAAAAGCAAGTTTGATTTTCTATTTGTATCCCTTTTGCAATACTAAAATAACATTTGGGAAGCAACATAACTGCAACTTCCGCGGAAAAAATCGAAATTTTTTTTCATAAACCCGCAAACCCTGAAAACATCGCATTTCCGGCAGGAAAAATATTTTAACAACTTTCTCAAAGGTTACTGAAATTTTCAGCGCACCAGAACCGCACACGCGGGGTGCGAAAATGCGCAAAAAAAATAGGGTTTCCTACATTGTACGTGTTGAAAGAAGACGCTTTTTTTGGTATGATTGAAAAAGGTATGAGATTTTTAAGGAGTTACTATGCAAAATCTTTATTACAATGTCACTTCAAGCATTGGCATTAGCGACATTATCGACATTTTAATAGTTGCATTTGTTATATACAAAGTGCTGATTTTCATCAGGGAGACCAGGGCCGAACAGTTGGTAAAGGGTCTGGCTCTTTTATTGCTGGCAACAGTGCTATCTGATTTCTTTGATCTTTATGCGCTCAACTGGATCCTGAGAGGCGCCATGACAGTCGGCCTGGTGGCGCTGGTGGTAGTGTTCCAGCCGGAGCTGCGCCGGGGACTTGAATATCTCGGCCGCAGCCGTATCCTCAGCGGACCGTTCAACGAAATGGACAAAGACAGAGCCAAGCAGATTACTTCGGAGTTTGTAAAGGCTATCGAAGACTGCTCCGCTAAAAAGGTGGGCGCGCTCATTATCATTGAGCGTGAAACTTCTCTGAATGACATCGTGGAAACGGGCACCATCATCGACGCGGACATCACCAAAGAACTGATCTGCAACATTTTCTACGAAGGAGCGCCGCTCCATGACGGAGCACTTATCGTAAGAGGAGACAGACTCCTGGCAGCAGGATGCGTACTCCCCCTTACTCAAAATAAAACTCTCAGCAAGGACCTGGGCACCAGACACAGAGCCGGTATCGGTATCACCGAAAATTCCGATGCCCTTACCATCATCGTTTCCGAAGAAACGGGTATCATTTCGGTGGCCAGTGACGGCAAGCTCACCAGATTCCTGGATGTAAAAGCTGTGGAAAAGATGTTGCTTACCACATATCTTTCCGCAGGAATCGATTCCGCAGACAATCAATCCTTCTTTGCATGGCTGCGCCGCGTGACCAAGCGTCTGGGAGAATTAAGGGAAGGAGCCGGCAGACCACATGCTAAATAAATTTTTACGCAGCAAAAATTTTAATATATTCTTATCTCTCGTTTTGGCTACCATCCTGTGGACTTATGTGGTAACCGCGGAAAATCCGACGGTGACTCAAAAATTCGAAAACGTTCCGGTGAACATCCTGAACGCCGAGACTTTGGCGAGCCGCGACCTGGTGGTGCTGGAAGACGGAGAACTGACCGTGAATGTTACGGTGGAAGGAAAGCGCTTCGACCTGCGCAAAATCACTGCGGAGGACATCATCGTAACAGCGGATGTATACGGCTACAGCTATGGAGAAAACAGGATTCCGGTGACAGTAGATGCACCGGACAATGTTTCTGTGGTGGAGGTAAAGTCCCCGAGGGTGACAGTCAATATCGATCATCTGGTTTCGGAGTCCTTCCCGGTAGTCATCGAGGCGGACAAGACCAGAGAAGATTCCGAGCTGTTCACAGCGTCTGTACAGCCTGAAGAAGTGATGGTAAAGGGTGCCAAGAGTATCGTGGACACCATCGCTAAAGTGGAGGGGATCATCGCGACGGGCGATCTCAAGACCGAGACTTCCGAAGTTTCGGTGCAGCTGGTACCGGTGGACGCCAACGGTACTGTGGTAACGGCCGTGGACCTTTCGGCGGAGTCGGCTTCCGTGGAAGCCTGTATGCTGCCTACCAAGGAAGTACCTCTGAAGGTGACTGCCGTGGGCAATGTGGCCGGAAGATACAG
>CAMPBN010000059.1 GCA_946638265.1 uncultured Bacillota bacterium | reverse complement strand
TGCGCAGCATACGCAGACTTTCCGACTCCACCGCCCAGATGCCGGACGGCCTGATCATCATTATGGCCAATCTGGTTGAACACAGGGATTCCGACACGGGCGACCACATACAGAAGACAGCCGAATACGTGCGCATTATTGCAGAAGGTCTGAAAAGAAGGGGATATTATGCCGAAAAGCTGACTCCAAAATTTATGTCAGAAATCGTACGAAGTGCGCCGCTTCACGATGTGGGTAAGATCAACATTTCCGACAAGATTTTGAACAAAGCAGGCAAGCTCACGGAAGAAGAATATGAAATTATGAAAACCCACACTTTGGCGGGCAAGAGCATAGTGGAAAAAGCCATAGGTACGGTGGAGGGCGAAAGTTACCTGAAGGAAGCGCGCAACATGGCAGCTTACCACCATGAGCGCTGGGACGGCAAAGGTTACCCTGAGGGGCTTCATGGCGAAGTCATCCCGCTTTCCGCGAGGATCATGGCAATCGCCGATGTTTTTGATGCTCTCACATCTGTCAGAGTGTACAAGCCGGCATTTTCCTTTGACGATGCCGTGCAGGAGATAATCGACGGTGCAGGCAGTGCCTTCGATCCGAAGTGTGTGGAGGCTTTTACGGACTCGCTGCCTGAAATAAAAGTTGTTTTCAACAAATACAAGAGTGTTATGACTATGGAGGGTGCAGGTGAATAAGAAAAACAAAAAAGCATATATAGCAGCGCTGACTGCGGCTTTTTGCCTCTTTTCCTGCATCTTTTGCGGTGCGGAGGACGGCTTTGCTGCTACAGGCGGAAAGCTGCAGGGCAGCGCAGATGCTGCTGCGGAAACAAAGACGATCGCGGGCGCGGGGGGAGGCTATGCGGCCAGCGGACAGATCCCGGGCGCATGGTATACCTGCCAGGTCTACGATGCATCAAGCGGACTGACCACATCGGACTCCATGTTTCTGATGGGTGCGAGCGACGGCCACATCTGGATCGGCAGCTACAGCGGTGTTATCAGATATGACGGATCTTCATTTGAAAAAATGGATACCTCGGAAGGGCTGACCAGCTCCAGAGGATTTTTCGAGGACAGCAAAGGGCGCATCTGGGTGGCCACCAATGACAACGGAGTGGTGATGCTGGATGGCGAGGAACGCACGCATTTTACCTATTTGGACGGGCTGCCGTCGTCTTCCATAAGAATTTTTGAAGAGGATTCGGAAGGGAGAATTTTTATAGGTACGACTTCCGGTGTGTGCTGCGTGGACGAAAACCTGCAGATCAAGCTGGTTTTCGGAGGCAGTATCAATCTCATCGACGAGAGAATTCTCAGGCTTTCTGCGGATTCGGAAGGCATAATATACGGTCAGACTGCCAATGGCATCATCTTTGAGATCAAAAACGGCCGCTTCTCCAGGACTTACAGGAGCGCAGACCTTGGCCTGGATAAGATCACATCTTTGCTGGCAGATCCGGAAAATCCGGGAAAAGTCTATCTGGGTACCGAAAACGGTGATATTTTTTACGGAGACTTCGGTGCCGGAGCAGGCTCTTTGAAAAGAATATCCGCAGCCCCGCTGAGTGACATTCACTGGCTCAGCTACGATTGCGGCAGAGTGTGGGCTTCTTCCAGCTCAATGCTGGGGTATGTTGATGAAAAAAGCGTTTTTCACGCGCTGGAAGACCTTCCGGTTACCAGCGGCATTGAGATGCAAACATCGGACTATCAGGGCAATATCTGGGTGTCATCTTCCACTCGCGGCGTGATGAAGATCGTTACAACAAATTTTGTGGATGTGAGCGGAAACGCCGGTATGGGCGAAATGGTGGCCAATGCTGCATGCAAGCGCGACGGTGAACTTTACATCGGAACGGACAAAGGCGTCAGAGTGCTTGGAAGAGATGGCAGAGAAGTGAAAAATGCGCTCACTAACTATATGGACGGTATCCGCATACGCTGCATCAAAAAAGACCCGAACGGCAACCTCTGGGTGGCAGGATATACGGGCGAAAAGGGACTGGTCTGCTATTCGAGCAGCGGTCAGATCAGCAGCCTCACGATGAAAAACGGCATGCCGAGCAACAAAATCCGTGGGATACTTTGCGCAAAAAGCGGTGACCTTTTGGTGGGCACCGACGGAGGGCTGGCCATAATCAGGCGCGGCAAGGTGGCGCAGGTGGCCGGAGCGGCACAGGGCATCAAAAATACCATTCTGCTAGCCGTGGCAGAACGCGGTGACGGTGCGTCTCTGGTGGGCACCGACGGCGGCGGCATCTACATAATAAACGGCGCGAGCGTGCAAAGGCTGGGGCGCAGCGAAGGCCTCACCAGCGATGTTGTGATGCGCCTGGTCTATGACGAATCGAACGGAGTTTTTTGGATCGTGACATCCAACTCCATCGAATATTTGAAGGACGGCAAAATCGTGCCGGTAACCACCTTCCCTTACAACAACAACTATGACATGTACTTTGACAAAAACGGCAATGCCTGGGTGCTTTCTTCCAGGGGCATTTTTGTCGTAAATACCAAAGAGATGCTGGCTGACGATGTGAAATCCTACAGACTCTACGGTATGGGCAGCGGGCTGCCTTACAATCCGACCGGAAACGGCTACAGCGAGCTGGATGAAGAGGGCAATCTCTATGTCTCCGGACGCAGCGGGGTCTTTTGCGTAAATATCGATAATTTCGCCGAAAGCAACGAGAAAAACAAAGTAAGGATGGCTGTCAAAGCCATATATTCGGGCGATGAAAAGATATTGCCGAATAAGGATGGCGTCTACACATTGCCTCCAACCGGCGGGCGTATCAGATTCTTGGCTTCCGTCATGGATTACAGCCTGTCAGACCCTAATGTGCGCATTTCTTTGAAGGGAAGCAACGAAGAAAGCCTCGTGGCCAAGAAGAGTGAGCTGGCGCCGCTGGAATATACGGGCCTGCCTTACGGTGACTACGAATTTTCGGTTCAGGTGCTGGATGATACGGGCAGAAAGGTGCTCCAGGAGGAGGTCTTCCAGGTAGTGAAAGAGCCTCAGATAAGAGAGCTTCTCATATTCCGTATTTTGCTGCTGGTGGTGGTAATGCTTGGTGCGGGCGCGCTGGTGTGGCACGTGATGCGGCAGACTGTCATCCGCCGGCAGTATGGTGAAATCGAAAAAGCCAGGGACGAGGCGGAGCGCGCCAATGCGGCCAAGTCCAGATTCCTGGCCAATATTTCCCACGAGATCAGAACGCCTATCAATACCATTATCGGTATGGATGAGATGATTCTGCGCGAGAATGCGCACGGTGTGCCAAAAGGCTATTTCCTGTCCATCGTCAACTACGGACTGGATATTAAGAATGCCTCCGAGATGTTGCTGAACCTGATTAACGACCTCCTGGATATCTCCAAGATTGAATCGGGCAAGATGCATCTGGTGGAGCAGGAATACGACGTGCAGGAGATGTTGCGCCAGATTGTTTCCATGATAAGGGTGAGGAGCACCGACAAGGGGCTGTTCTTTGATGTAAATGTCGACGAGATGATGCCAAAACGGCTTTACGGCGATGTGGGCAAGATCAAACAGATAGTGCTCAACCTTTTGACCAACGCCGTAAAATACACGGAAAAAGGCGGATTCGCGCTTGATGTGCAGATGGAAGAAAGAGAAGATGACACCTGCATAGTACGCTTTTCCGTCAAGGACACCGGTATCGGTGTTAAGGAAGAAAACCTGGAAAAACTCTTCACGGCCTATGAGCGTTTGGACGAAGAGAGGAACAGCAACATACAGGGCACAGGCCTGGGACTGGATATTTCAAGACGATTTGCGGGTCTCATGCAGGGCCGGCTCTGGTGCGAGAGCGTGTACGGAGAAGGCTCCGAGTTCATACTGACGGTTCCCCAGAAGATTGTGGATGTGACTCCGCTCGGAGCCTTCAGCGAAGAAGTGGATGAAAGCGCTGCCGGCCCGTACCTACCAAAGTTCGTGGCACCGGATGCGGATGTATTGGTAGTGGACGACAACCCGATGAACCTGAATGTTTTCAAGGGGCTTTTGAAAGCCACCGGCGTATTCGTGGTAACAGCCCTGAGCGGCGAAGATGCGCTTGAGAAGATCCGCGAAACCAAGTTTGATGTTGTCTTTCTCGACCACATGATGCCGGGTATGGATGGCATTGAGACCATGGCGCACATCAGGGAATTTGACGAAGACCTTCCGGTTTATGCGCTGACTGCCAACACCATGGTGGGCGAAGAATTTTACTGTTCCAAAGGATTTAACGGCTACCTGCCAAAACCGGTGGATGGCAAAGAACTGGAAAAGACCATTATGAAGCACCTTTCGCCTGAGAGAATGCAGGTGGCAGAATTGCAGGATGCAGGCCCGCAGGACGACACCCTCACGGCTGACATGTCCTGGATAGAAGAGGTGGAAGGGATTTCTGCGGAAGACGGCCTGAAAAATTCGGGCGGTGCGGAAAACTTCCTTATGGCACTTTCCATGTTCGAGGAGACTATCGACGAAAATTCAAACCTGCTGGAGACCACGCAGGCAAACGGCGACATCAGACTGTTCACCATCAAGGTGCACTCTTTGAAGAGTTCTGCCCGCATTGTCGGAGCCTTGCAGCTTTCGGAGATGGCGGCCGCACTCGAAGAAGCGGGTAACCGCGGCGACCGGGCCTATATAGACGAGCATACGGGCAGGCTGCTGGAAGAATATCGCGCTTTCAAGGACAAGCTGGCGGATCTTGGGACTTCGCAGCCGGCGGCAGATGAAGAGGGAAAGGAAGAGATCTCGCAGGCCGAACTGGCGGACGCTTACAGCGCTTTGGCGGATGTAATTCCTCAGATGGACTACGACGCCGTGGAGATGATACTGTCGGAGCTTTCCGAATACAAGCTGCCGGAAGACGACGCGAAAAAGATGGCAGAGATGGCAAAACTTCTGAAAAAGTTTGACTGGGACGCTATGGAAGCATTGCTGAAAGGCTGAGCCCGGAGAGGAGAATAAATGTCTGTAAACAAGATTTTGATAACAGCAAAAAACGAAAACTTTGTGGTGCATGTGCTGACCAAAAAGGCGCAGGACACCGGCACTGACTGTATCTATGTGCCTTGCACGGTGGATGGAATCCGGAACGAATGGGACAATTCGCCGCTGATCATCCTTTATATGGAGGAAGGCGAGCGGCCGGGGCACGATGTGCTGCTGCTTTTGGAGCAGGCCGCCAAAAAGACGGGCAGAAAAGTGATCCTGATAGGTGCAGAGGCAGACACACAGTATGTGAGAGGCTCCATCGGGCCGGATGCGGTATATGATATCTTTTCAAGACCGGTAAACAATTCGAAGTTTTCGCGGTCAGTTTCGGATTTCTTCAAAGTCGAAGACCTGGGCGCTTTCAGAAAGCATATCCTGGTAGTGGACGACGACCCACAATATCTGACGCTGATACGTGAGTGGCTGAAGGGCGACTACAAGGTTTCCATGGCTGTATCGGGCCTGCGCGCCATAGAATTTCTGGGTGAAAACAAGGTGGACCTGATACTTCTGGACTATCAGATGCCGGCGGCATCCGGAGCTCAGGTTTTGGAAATGCTGCGAAGCGAGGACGAGACAAAGGATATACCGGTGATCTTCCTTACCGGCAAGAGCGACAAGGCCAGCGTCATGGAAGTGATGGCGCTGCAGCCTCAGGGCTATTTCCTCAAGAGCATAAAGAAAGAAGAACTCCTCAGCAGATTGCAGGAATTTTTCGAAACCCACGCATGATATCGGTGGCAAAAGTCATGAACAATCGGCGAAAAGGAAGGATGGCACATGATCAAATTTTTGGCGGAACACCAACTTAATATAATGCTGGGGCTGGGCAGCATATGCGGCATGACGGCGGTCCTGACGCTGATGACCAAAGGCATAGGCAGGAAAAGAAAAGTGGCCATGCTGATGATGGAAATCGGTGCCATGATCCTGCTTTTTGCAGACCGCCTGGCGTATATCTACAGAGGCGATGTGTCGGACCTGGGCTTTGCCATGACCAAAATCAGCAATTTCCTGGTCTACGCCATGACCATCATCACTATATACAGCACAAATCTGTATCAGGAAGATCTGAGCGTGGGAGAGGCGGGACTGGATTCTGTTCCTCTTATCCTGAGAGTCAACGAGCTCTACGCGATAGTGGGCCTGGGAATGGTCGTATTGTCGCAATTCACGGGCTTTTACTATACCTTTGACGAAAACAACCGCTATGTACGCGCCCCGGGCTTTTTCATCTGCTATCTGATCCCTGTAGTGATGGCGCTGAACCAGCTTTATGTATGCTTCCGTTACTATCGCAGCCTCAGAAAGAAGATATTCCTGCCTCTGGTGGCATTTTATGTGTTGCCTCTGGTGGCCGGGACGCTACAGATATTCGCATACGGCCTGTCGCTGACCAATATTACTCTGGCAATGACCGCGTTTATCATCTACACGTTCCTGATAGTGGATATGAATGAGATGATGGAAGCTTCCAGAGCCACGGCTCTTGAAAGGCTGGAAATCGAGAAGAAGAACAAGAAGAGGCTTCTGGACCAGACCGCAACGGCGCTGGTCAAAGCCGCAGAGAAAAAGGATGAATATTCCCGCGGCAGGGCTGCACGAGTGGCTGACACGGCGGTGCGCCTGGCCAGGATGGAAGGCAAAACCAAAGAAGAATGCGAAGAAATATACTACGCGGCGCTCCTCCACGATGTGGGCAGCATCGGCATTCCGGATGTAGTGCTGTCGCACAAAACCGACTTGACCGAAAAAGAGCGGAAATTTCTGCGCGACAAGCCTCAGATCGGCAGCGAGATCCTCTCCAGCCTCAGGGAATATCCGTACCTGAGCACAGGAGCGCTCTACAGCCACGAAAGATACGACGGCAA
>CAMPBN010000058.1 GCA_946638265.1 uncultured Bacillota bacterium | reverse complement strand
CACCAAGGCCAGCAAAAGCACTGCGGCAAGCGCAGCACCAAGACCGGTGCACATCTGCAGAGCCTTACTTGCGCCAAGCGTATTCTGCACCGAAGCCTGTCCAAAGCTGAAGCCGTGTTCAGCCAGGCGCGCGTCCAGATTTTCAAACATTGCACGATACTCATCAGGATTGGTCACATAGGTGTGGTTGTCCTTGAGATATTTGAACGGCTTGAAATAGATCAGCCTGATATTTCTTTCGGTAACGGCTCTAAAGAGCGTATTTTCAATTTCCTCAGCTCCGGAATATCCGTAGTAGGTATATCTGTACTGGATATAATTCCATACGGTAAAGACTCTGACAGTGTTGAAATCCGAGGCCACTGCCGCCTCTTCCACGCCATACTGCATGATATTCTGCAGCTGCGTGGTATTTTCTATAAGTCCGATGGAAATATTGTTTTCGGTAATATAGTCTGAAGCAAATTCAGGGCCGTCATCATAGCCAATTACGGCTTCCCCGCCCGCAATGATATAGCTTGGACTGATGCCGTATTTTTCGTAGCCTGCGATTACGGCTTTTGCATAATTTTCGTCATTCCAGCCGTTGTATGCCAGTGTCCTCGGCACGATCTGCATGCCCGCATCCTGCAGCACCTTCACCTTTTCCGGTAAAAGTCCCAGGCTGATATACATGATCTTGCTGCTGA
Organism: uncultured Bacillota bacterium; assembly: GCA_946638265.1. Taxonomy (GTDB): domain Bacteria; phylum Bacillota; class Clostridia; order Peptostreptococcales; family Anaerovoracaceae; genus UBA3871. Next base: position 6,271 of record CAMPBN010000058.1, on the reverse strand, counting down.
CAATATCGGTTCTTTCGATGAATCCGCCCTTTTTCGAATTCATGTATTTGTAATTATCTGTATAAAGAGCTTCGTCGGATGCTCCGTTGACCAGCACATAGAGCTTGCCCGCTGCGTCCTGCTCTTCAAATTCCACATATCTTTCTTTTGCAAATCTCTTGTGGATACCATCCTTCAGGAAATCCTTCGCTTCGCTTCCGTCAGCCTCCACCAGAATATCATATTTGTCAAAACCGAAATCTTCGATTTTCTTCACAAAATCAGCCGGAAGATCTTCTCTCCATCCCGCTTCCTTCGTGACTTCGTCCATCATCCTGCCCGTGATATCCAGATCCGTATCCTCCATCAGAGTGATGATGCTTTCTTCGGTAAGACCCCCCTTGCTGATGCCCATATCCCTGAACGTCTTCAGCCATTCCTCCAGACTCATGTCGGACTGCTCCGCCATCATTGCCAGTTCGTCGTAGTCCAGCACCACATCATAAGTCTTATCCTGCTTTTCCACCATTGCACGGCGCGCCACCGGCACGCATGATGCAACAAAAAATATTGCAATCACAAGAATCAGAATCAAAAGGATCCTGTTTTCTTTGAAAAACTCTTTCATCTCTTCCCTCCTACTGCACGCTGTAGCTGCCTCTTACCATTACATAGCTCTCGGTCCATACCTGGATACCCCTGCCGTCGTCTCTCGGTACCAAAAGCAAATGGTTGGTGCCCACCTTGTCCGTGGTCATCAGATCTTTTCCTTCGGTCATGTCGGAAACGCCGTTACTGCCGTTGCCGATGGCTGTAGCTTCGCCGCTTCGCAGTATGATCTCTGCTCCCGCTCCCCCGATCAGCTTCTGATTTGCCTGCATGTGGACTACCGTATAAGTGGTCCTGCTGTCCACATAGCTTTTTGACACCAGCGGATCGTCGGAAGTACCCGGCGTGGATTCACCGCCGAAGGCTGCCAAAAAGCCGCTTAAGGTAAGTGCCATTACCATGCATACTCCTGCAAAAATCGCGATTGCACTTGATTTTTTTAACATTTTTATCCCCCGTTTTTTATTTTTATCTGCCAGTCTGCCTGTCCGCCTATCTGTCATAGCACCAGGCAGTAGCCGCCAGCTTTTCCGCTGCGGAAATGCCCAGTCCGATCATTTCTATCATCTTCTGCGGATTTACGGATTTTTCCGAAAGCACCAGCGAAGCCGCAGCTCCGATCGAGCCGTGCAGATACGTAGCGCAAATGGCACTTTCCATCAGGTCCGCGCCCGACATTGCAAAGGCCCCCAGCATTCCTGCCAGAACATCACCGCTTCCGCCTTTGGCCAGTGCAATATTGCCGCTGGCATTGATATAAAGCTTGTCCATAGCCGCCACCACCGTGTTGGCGTGCTTCATGACTACAGTGCTGCAGCGGTATTTTTCCAGCACTCTCGAAGCAAAAAGCGCATATTGCAGCGCCATTCCTTCCCTTCCCATCTTCGCATCCGGGACGTTGGCGTGCGGGTCGATAGCCAGCAGTCTGCACATTTCTCTATAGTGCGGTGTCATCACGATTTCCGCCTTCGAGGCTGCCACTTCAGATGCCAGCTCCAGACGCGATACCATGTTGAGCCCGTCCGCATCCAGCACCAGCCTACCTTCGTAGTTTTTCAGTATCTCGCGGAGCAGAGTTTCCGCTTCGCTGCATTCTCCAAGGCCCGGTCCGAAAACTATGGCCCGGTAGATTGAAAGCTTTTGTTTCAGGGCTTCCGTGTCCTCTTCAGCCATCCTGCAATAGATATTTCTGTCTTCGCATATGGCGTTTGGCACCAGCGTCTGCGCTATCGCAAATTGGTCTTCCGGAATCCAAAGGCGCACCAGCCCCGCCCCTGCAGCATCCGCCGCCTGAGCGCAAAAAGCAGCCGCCCCCATCATTCCTTTGGAGCCTGCCACGATCAGCAGCCTTCCGCGGTCCTCTTTGGTGCCGTACCATGAGATGGGCGCCAGCACCCTGTGGAAGATCCCGGGTTCCAACATTATCTGTCTGATCGGGTCTATCACCGTTTCGGGCGAAAGGTGGAAGTTGCTGATGCCTTTAGCTGTGGTCATCATGCTTTCTTCCCTGCTTTTTTGCATCTTTTTGGCCCTTTTGGACATAAGATCTATAATTTTGCCGTCATCTGACATATCTTTTCCTTTCATCGTGCACCAGTGCGCCCTAGAGCCCCAGGATCAGGGACGCCAGGAGACAATAGGTCGTTGCACTCACCATATCTGTAAGGGATGAAATCATTGGAGCTGCCATGAGAGCAGGGTCCAGACCCACTTTCTTGGCCGCCATAGGCAGCACCGCTCCGATAATCTTTGCAAATACCACGACCATCAGCATGGATACCGCAAATGTCAGGCCCACTACCATGGTCTCGCCGTCCAGATAAACTATACGCAGGAAATTGAGAAGGCTGAGTATTGCGCCCACGCAAACTGCGATTCTAAGCTCCTTCCAAATTACTTTGAAGGCATCGGACGGTTCCATATCGCCCACAGCCATACCACGAATAATCAGCGTTGCGGCCTGTGAACCGGTGTTTCCGCCCGTACCCATCAGCAGCGGCAGATATGATACCAGCATGATGGCTGCCGAGAGCATATCCTCGAAATGTGCCAGGATGATGCTGGTGCCCCATCCCATCACAGTCAGGAAAACCAGCCACGGCAGACGGTTTTTGGCGTGATTCAAAACGCCCATATCCAGATATTCCGTATCGGAACTGTCCATGATACCCGCCATACGCTCAAAGTCCTCGGTGTTCTCATCTTCGATGACGTCGATGATGTCGTCGACCGTGATGATGCCCACGAGTCTGTCTTCCTTGTCCACTACAGGAATGGCCAGGAAATTGTATTTTTTGAACGCATCCGAAACTTCTTCCTGGTCGTCGTATACGTTAACGCTGACGAAGTCCTCTTCCATGATGTCGCTAATCTGCAGGTTGTCATCAGAAATAACCAGAGTTCTCAAAGAGACGATACCGATAAGCTTGCGCCCCATCTCTTTCACATAGCATGTGTAGATGGTCTCAGAGTCCATCCCCTCTTTTTTGATATAATCCAGCGCCTCCCGCACGGTCATTTCCTTGCGAAGCGAGATATAGTCCGGCGTCATCAACGTGCCGGCGCAATAGTCCGGATAATTGAGGAATGTGTTTATCAGCTTGCGCTCATTTTTCGGCGTTTTTTCCAATATCTTGTCCACAAGATTTGCCGGAAGCTCTTCAAGTACGTCGATCATATCGTCGAACGCCAGCTCATCCATGATGTAGTTTACTTCCATCTGGCTGATTTCTGATATGATGCCCACCTGGTCATCAATCGGCATATAAGCGAACACATCCACGGACACATCTTTTGGCAGCATCCTGAAAATGAGGATGGCCTTTTCCATGTCCAGCTCGTCTATTACTTCTTCCATAAGCTCCGCAATATCCGCTGCGTTCATATGCAGCATGATCTCGCGGATCTGTTTATATTTTTTGCCCTCCAGGAGAATTGTAATTTTCTCAAAGAGCTCTTCAAATATGTCGTCAAAATCGCTTTCGTCCATCTTGGCCAGCAGCTCTTCCACGGAAAATTCCTGAATGTTTTCGTTGTCCATAAATTTCTCCTTTCGGCCTTATTTGTGTATGCCCCGCCGGTCACCGGTAAGAATCACTTCCGGCCTTCGCCCACAAGAGCCCACACATAGTAAATAATATCATTTTTTCGCCTCTTTTACAACACACCAACGCCCATAAAAAAAGACTACCCTCTTTCGAGGATAGTCCTTTGAGTCGTATACTATGGTTTTATTTCAGCTTTTCCCTAACCTGCATCAGCGCATATCCGAGCAAATTTCGTCCCCTCCACAGGCTCATATTAAGGCGTGCCGGGTCTGTCATGGAACACCCGATTCCCCACACTAAATCCTTTACCGCACATTCTGCCAGTACGGCATCACCTGTAGCCACGAGTTTTTCTTTCAAATCCTCGTTTTGCGAAAACTTGGCCAGCAATCCTTCGTATATAATCATCTGCCTTTTGCCATCCCAAATATGCTCCACGTACCCGGAGACCTGACGTCCAAGAGCCTTTGCTTCAGCCACATCGTCTGTATGCGTTATCTTCTCCGCTATTTTTGTATCGCCAAAGCACATCGCTTTTTGATACATCATATATTGCTCCATAGAGGAGAATCTCCGCCCATCAATCTCGAAATCAGACATATACCAATTGCTGAGATAGCCATATTCTTCGCCCGGATTGTGAAAGCCAATAATCTTCATCAGACTTCCCCCACTTTCTTAACAGCAAGGTCAAGTTCAAGATCATGAAGGCCGTAATATGCTTTCAATAAAAAATCGACCGGAATCTTTTTTATGATTTCAGCGCTTGGTATATTGTAATACCACTGATAGTAGGCATAGAATTCTCCCATCCAGTCTGCAACAAATCCTTCCAAAGCCTTCCCAGGCTTCATGGTATATTGTTCGGTTTCATTAAAATATCCTAAAAGACTTTTAAAGTCCATGGTATTTACATATGCTTTTCCTTCGTCAATACCTTTACGCGTTTCCCCACTCATGTACGTCTGGATGAAATCTTTGGTATCAATATTTGGATAAGATTGGGCCACCAAGTCAAATAGTTTTCCCTGGTTTTCCACGACATCATTCAAATAGTCCTTTTCATACGCCTGCTGCATTAATATCACCTCTCAAAAAGAGTGCTGAAAACTTTTTCCACCTTGTTTGCATCTGAATCTATCAGTTCTTTCATCTTTTTTCTGGCATCTGCATCCCTTTGGTTGTACTTTTCGTTGAAATCAGCATAGTCCACAGCGATTAGTCCCTCACTAACTTTCCTCAGTTTCGAATATGCCAATTCCGATTTGATGCAATATTGAATGCCCAATCCTCCCAATGAAAGAAGCTCGATTAAAATATCCATATCCACATTGTCTCTTACAAATTCCCTGGCTATGTAAAAATACGAGGCATTTGCCCTCCAACCTTTAATAACATCATATTCTGAAGTATCAAAGCCATATTCTTCAATAAACTTGGCTGCCAAAACTCTGTAGCGCTTCGTATCCGACGCATCTCTATGCTTCATCAATTCGGCCAACCAAGCAAGGACATCTTGCTCATGAAATTCCAATATTTTCAGCCCATCCGTATCTAACTCATACTTGTGAACCCATCCGTTTTGCTCCTGCGGGCGGCAAACGGCCCACTCTTTTGCTAATTCGAGGTTTTCAGTCAGATAAAATCCGCGCCCGTAGTCATGTTTGTCTTCTCCAAGCCCAAAAGTTGGATGTACTTCTTTATCCGGCGTTCCATGATATAAAACGATTTTTGCCATATTCATCTGCCTCCCGAATATATCTCTCTTTGATTATACCATACCTTGCCCCTGCCTGTCCCGTAAATTCACCATTATCAAAACAGGACTACCCTCTTGCGAGAGTAGTCCCTGATTCACGCATGTGTGATTTAGATCAGACCCTGGGCCATCATAGCAGCGGCTACGCGCTCGAAGCCTGCAATGTTGGCGCCCTTCACCAGGTCGTATTTGCCGAAATACTTCTTGGAAGCGTTCGCACAATCACGGTGAATCTGAATCATAATCTTGTGAAGCTCATCATAGATATCTTCGTGTCTGTATACTGTATGCCCTGAGTTCTGCGCCATTTCCAGGCATGATGCCGCTACGCCGCCGGCATTTGCAGCCTTTGCAGGTGCGCAGATGACGCCCTGAGACTGGAGATATTCAAGAGCATCGTTGGTAGTAGGCATGTTGGCGCCTTCGCAATAGAATTTGCAGCCTGTGGATGCGATGGTCTGAGCGTCTGACATGCGCACTTCGTTCTGAGTGGCGCAAGGAATGTAGAGCTCAGGCTTGCAGCCGAAGTCCACTGAAACATTCCAAGGCTTTTTGCCTGCCACGAATTTGGCGCTCGGGAATTTTTCTGCATAAGGCGCGCAGATATTCTTGCCGGAAGCACGCAGCGAAAGCAGATATGAAACCTTCTCGTCGGTATTGATACCGTCAGGATCGTAGATGTATCCGTCCGGGCCTGAGATGGTCACAAGCTTGGCGCCCAGCTGCTGGAGCTTCCAGGCTGTGCCCCATGCAACATTACCAAAACCGGAGATAGCTACTGTCTTGCCCGCCATGGACTCGCCGTTGGCTTTCAGCATTTCTTCAGCGAACCATACGATACCAAAGCCTGCAGCCTCGGTTCTGCCCAAGCAGCCGC
>CAMPBN010000057.1 GCA_946638265.1 uncultured Bacillota bacterium | reverse complement strand
AGCCACGATAGAGGCGCGTTTCCTGCCGCCACTGGCTGATTCACCCTTTCCCATGCGCAGGTAGCTGCCGATATCCAGCCTTTCCCCTTCTCTGGCCAAGGATTGCTCGCAAACCACCACAGCTCTGGTCTTGGTCAGCGTTCCTTCTTCCACGCCCGGCAGCATCCTGCAAAGCTCCACACTGACTATCGCGTCAAAAAACGCATCGCCGAGGAACTCCAGCCTTTCGTTGTTGTGCTTCGGTCTGTCTTTTCCCTGTGGCAGAAAAGAGCTGTGCGTGAGCGCTCTTTCCAAAAGCTCCTTATCCCTGAATTCATACCCTATTACAGTCTCAAAATCCAAGCTTTTCAACATTTTCTCCTATTCATCCGCCGAAGAAGAGAGTACTTCCATCTCTGAAATCTTCTCCAGCTCTTCGGTTATTATCGAAATTACATTTTCCTTTGCATAAGGGATGCCTTTGATGATGGTATTCTTCACGCTGTTGGCGGAAGATGAACCGTGCATCTTTACAACAGGCCCCTTCACTCCCAGAATCGGCGCTCCGCCGTATTCCGAGTAGTCAAATGCGCCCTTCATCTCTTTGAGCTTTCCGCTGAGAAGAGCAGCTCCCATCTTGGCTACAGCGCCTTCCGTGAACTTTTTCTTGATCAGTTTCAAAATGCTCCAAGCCATGCCCTCAGTCAGCTTCAATATGATATTTCCGGTGAAACCGTCGCAAACGATAACATCGCATGCGCCTGCCGGAATGTCTCTTGCTTCCACATTACCGCTGAAATTTAGCCTCTCTGTGGCTTTCAAAAGCTGGTGCGCTTCTTTCATCAAAGAATTGCCCTTGCCTTCTTCGGCTCCGATATTTACAAGACCCACCTTCGGATTGGAGCGGCCCAGCACTGTTTCCATATAGATGGAACCCATGGTGGCAAATTCCAAGAGATTGTTCGGACGGCACTCTGCATTGGCTCCCGCATCCACCAGAAGGGACGCCTTGCCTCCCAAAATCGGATAGACACTGGCCAGAGCCGGTCTTTCAAGCCCTGCGATGCGGCCCAGAATGATGGTGCTGCCTGCCATGAGTGCTCCGGTATTGCCTGCGGAGACCAAAAGGTCGCCTTCGCCTCTGCCAATCATTTCGATGCCCACCACCATGGAGCTGTCCTTCTTGCGGCGGACGGCCTTCACAGGGGAATCTTCCTGTAAGATGACTTCACTGGTATGTTTGACGGAGATCTTGCTCCTGTCATATTCATATTTGGCCAGTTCCGCTTTTATCAGATTTTCATCGCCCAAAATAACGATTTCGTCTTCGATTTCTTTGGAAGCCCAAACCGCGCCTTTTACAATTTCCAAAGGAGCGTTGTCTCCACCCATTCCGTCAAGTAATATTCTCATAAAATCCTCCTGCCTATGTTAAGGCCTGCATGTCCTAGATATCACTTTCTCTTGTTGTGATCTGAAGTCTTCGCGGCAAAACGGTAAATTTCAGCGGAAGCTTTTCACCGTGTTCGCCGTCAACATCAGTCGGGATATATTCGTCAGACTCGAGCAAAAGCTCGGAAGTCTTGAAATGCAGGATATTCTTGTTTTCGGTGTGCTTGCCCTGGATCACTTCAAAAAGCAGCGGCAGCATATCCGCCAGATGCATATCTCTGAAAAGAAGTACATCCAAAAGGCCGTCGGAAACGTCCGAATCCGGAGAAACATGCTTGAATCCGCCCGCAGAGCAGCCGTTCATGACCAGCATGAAATACATTTCCTCTTCATATACCGCATCCGGCGTGGTGAGTCTCACAGGCAGCGGACGGAGCTTTGTAAACTCCGATGCGCCCTTCATGTAATATGCGAAGACTCCCAGCGTATTTTTGAGGTTCGGATCCGTCTTCTGCGAAACATCCACCATGTTGCCCATGGCAGCCACATTCACATAGCATCGGCCGTTGCAATTTGCGACATCCGCAAAGGTGTATTTGTCTCCCAAAGCGATGTCTATCATCTCATCGATCTGATCCGGCAGCTCCAGATAATATGCAAAATCGTTGGCCGTACCGGACGGGAAGATGGAAAGCGGTACATGAATGTCGTACTTTACCATAAGGTTCACCACCAGATTGATGGTGCCGTCTCCACCTGCCACAATGATGCGACCGTATTCGGATACGTCCATAACAGTGAAAATAAATTCCAAAAGCTCGCTTCTCGCACCTCTGATCGGCAAAATCGCATATCCCGCATCCTGGAAACGTTCCAGGATATGGTCTATATGGCTGGCAAACATGCCGTTACCGGAAAAGGGATTATATACCAGAAGCGCCTTTTTATAATCTTTTAATTCTCCCATTTTTTTACAATGCCTCTTATTTCTCCTATCAGATATAAAGAACCGGCGAAAAATACCGCGTCATATTCGCTCTTATGCTCTTTGGCATATGCGCAGATTTCCGCAGGTGTGCCTGCAAAACGGCAAGGTTTGTTCCTCTCTTCGAGGAGCTTTTTAAGATCCTCTGTCGAAAGCTTTCGCGGATTGTCAGGCTCCGTAATGACAAAGTCCGTGGCAAACGCCGTGAAATTGTCAAGGATTGCCTTGGTATCCTTGTCTTTTAGCACGCCGCAGCCCAGCAGGATTTTTTTACCCGGGAAGAAATTTTCCACCGTTTCTCTGAGTGCCCTGGTGCCGTCCTCGTTGTGAGCCCCGTCCAGGATTACAAACGGATTTTCTTCCATGATTTCAAATCTGCCAATCTGCTTTGCTTTTTTGAGACCTTCATAGAGTTTCGAACGCTCCACTTTGATCTCGCCTTTTTTGCGAAGGACTTCAAGCGCAGTGAGCGCTGCCATCACATTTTCAATCTGGTGGTCGCCCATCATGGATATGGAAACATCACGATAATCCGTGCCGTCGATGATTGTGTCAAAAGTGGTGCAGCCCAAGTCTTTTCGCACATTTGTGACTTTTATTCGCGTAGAATCCGTCAGGACAGCTCCTTTTTCGTAAGCCTTCTTCGCAATGACTTTGATGGCCTCTTCTGCCTTAACGGAAGTCACCAGCGGGCAGCCCTCCTTGATGATGCCGGCTTTTTCGCCCGCAATCTCGCCGAGAGTTTTGCCCAGACGGTCCGTGTGATCCAATGAAATGGACGTTATCACAGTCATCAAAGGATTTTTTATGATGTTGGTGGAGTCGCCTCTTCCGCCAAGTCCCACTTCCAGTACCACGAAGTCCGCTTTTTTCCTTGCAAAATACAGGAATGCGATGGCTGTGATCACTTCAAATTCGGTCGGGGAATCAAATCCCTCTTCTACCATCTTTTGGGTCTCCGAAAGCACTTCTTCGGTGATTTTTGCAAGGTCCGCGTCCGAAATCATCTCGCCGTTAAATTCGATCCTCTCGTTGAAAATCTCAAGGAAAGGCGAGGTGTAGATACCCACTCTGTAGCCGTTTGCCTGCAGAGCCTCGTAGATGTAGCGGCATACCGAGCCCTTGCCGTTGGTGCCCGCCACATGGATGTAGCGCAGGCCATCCTGCGGATTGCCCAGCCTTTCCATCAGCTTTGTCATGCGTTCCAATCCCAGCACGCTGCCGAAACGTGCGAATTCTTCAATCTTTTCTACTGCGTTCATTTATACTGTCTCATCCCCTTGAAAATCTGTATGGGGGAAGTAGCTCCCCCCTTTTATTACAGTTTTTTCTGAATCATAGCCAGGCGTTCTTCCACCTTGGCCAGCATCTCTTTGTAAGTGGCCTGCTTATCTTTTTCAGCCTGAATCTTGGCAGCCGGTGCCTTGCTTACAAATCCCGGATTTGCCAGCATCTTGTCTACTCTGGCCACTTCGCCTTCGAGTCTGCCCTTTTCTTTGGTCAGACGCTCAAACTCGGCCTTGTAGTCCACCAGATCGTCCAGCGGGATGTAAATCTCGCAAAGGCTGGTAACCTGAGACATTGTCTCCTCAGGAATGTCTGCCTTGCTTTCGGTAAATGTTACATCGCTGATATTTGCCATCGCCATGATGTATCTTTCGCCTGCCTTCACTGTAGCCATTGCTTCGCCCTTTGCCAGGATGATAGCGCGGAGCTTCTTTGAAGGCGCTGCGTCTGCTTCGAGTCTGATGTTGCGGACAGCTCGGATGGCCTCCTTGGCTGCCTCCAGCTTCCTGGTTTCTTCGGCAAATGTAAGTGCCTCGTCAAATTCAGGGAAGCGTGCGCGGATCAGGAAGTTTTCAGGATTTCCATCTGCAGCAGCAGCTTTCTTTTCTTCTTCGTCATGCGGCAGGTAGCCCCAGATTTCTTCCGTAATGAACGGCATGAACGGGTGGAGCAGCTTCAGCATATCCTTCAGCACTCTCACCAGAACGTATCTGGCTACTTTCTTGTCCTCTTCGTCTTCGGACCAGAGTCTGCCCTTTACCAGCTCGATGTACCAGTCGCAGAATTCGTCCCAGATGAGATCCAGTACCTTCTGACCGGCCAGAGCCAGTTCGAATTTTTCGAGATTTGCATTTACATATTTAGCCGCATCGTTGACGCGCGAAATGATCCATTTGTCTTCGTCGCGGAGCGCGATTTTGTCAAGTCCCGCCTTGTCGTCTGCGATGGCCTTGAAATTGCCTTCTTCGTCCATCAGATTCATGATGGCAAATCTGGATGCATTCCAGAGCTTGTTGGCGAAGTTTCTTGCAGCTACCAGCTTTTCCTCTTCAAATCTCATGTCATTACCCGGAGTGATGCCCGTGGTGAGCATGAAGCGGAGAGCGTCTGCACCGTAGTTTTCGATAACTTCCAGCGGGTCGATGCCGTTGCCGAGAGACTTACTCATCTTGCGGCCCTGCGCATCTCTTACCAGACCGTGAACATATACATATTTGAAAGGCGACTCGCCCATGGTCTCCATAGCGGAGAATACCATTCTTACGATCCAGAAGAAGATGATGTCGTAGCCTGTTACCAATACGTCTGTCGGATAGAAATAACCCAGTTCAGGAGTCTTTTCAGGCCAGCCCAGAGTGGAGAACGGCCAGAGTCCTGATGAGAACCATGTATCGAGAACGTCAGGATCCTGTGTCAGATGTTCGCAGCCGCACTTCGGGCACTTCTTCGGTGCTTCTGCAGCTACCACCACTTTGCCGCACTCATCACAATAGTATGCCGGAATGCGGTGTCCCCACCAAAGCTGACGGGAAATGCACCAGTCGCGGATGTTTTCCAGCCAGTGGAGATAAATCTTTTCAAATCTGTCAGGAACATGCTTCAGCTTGCCTTCCTTAGCCACCTGCATTGCAGGCTTGGCCAGATCTTCCATCTTTACGAACCATTGCTCGGAAAGCATGTCTTCGATGATGGTGTGGCATCTGTAGCAATGTCCTGCCGGAATCAGCTTTTCTTCGGTCTTTACCAGATATCCCGCTGCGTCCAGATCTGCTACCCAGGCTTTTCTACACTCGTAGCGGTCCATACCCTGATATTTTCCTGCCAGCGCATTCATCGTAGCATCCTTTTCGATGCAGGAAGGCTTTGGCAGATGATGTCTTTCGCCCACTTCAAAGTCGTTAGGGTCGTGAGCAGGAGTAATCTTTACTGCGCCGGTACCTTTTTCGGGATCCGGATATGTATCTGCTATGATAGGAATTTCCTTGCCGACGATCGGCAGGCGTACTTTCTTCCCTATCATGTCTTTGTATCTTTCATCGTCAGGATGAACTGCAATGGCTTCGTCGGCAAACATTGTTTCAGGACGGGATGTAGCCACTGTGATGGAACCTGTGCCGTCCACGAAATCGTAACGGAAGTACCAATACTTGCCGTTTTCGTCCTCATGTTCCACTTCCGCATCGGAAAGGGATGTACCGCAGACAGGGCACCAGTTGATGAGGCGGTTTCCTCTGTAGATGAGTCCCTTGTCGTAGAGCTTTACGAAAAATTCGTTAACTGCATGGTTGCAGCCTTCGTCCATTGTGAAACGTTCCTTGGACCAGTCGCAGGAGTCGCCCAGCTTGCGGCACTGCTTGGTGATGCGGCCGCCATATTCTTTTTTCCATGCCCAGGCGCGCTTTAAGAATTCTTCGCGTCCGATGTCTTCCTTGGATACATGCTCTTCTTCGCGAAGCTTCTGTACTACCTTGACTTCGGTGGCAATGGATGCGTGGTCAGAGCCCGGCAGCCACAATGCTTCAAAGCCCTTCATTCTCTTCCAGCGTGTCAGTACGTCCTGCAGGGAGTGGTCCAGCGCATGTCCCATGTGCAGCTGACCGGTGATATTTGGCGGCGGCATTACGATGGTAAACGGAGTCTTGTCCGGATTTACGCTCGCTTTGAATGCGCCCTTTTCCTCCCAGTCTTTATATATGCGATCCTCAAACTGATGGGGATCGTAATTCTTGGCTAAATTCTTTTCCATATTTTTATCTCCTCTATGTCAATTTTATTTTTTACTTTTATGTATGGTCCGCGATCTGCAATCTGCCGAACGCTTAGCCGGCATCATTCCGGCACCTGCCAGTTTACGGGCTCTATGCCGTTTCTTTCCAGGAATGCATTGGCCTTGGAAAAATAGCGGCCTCCGAAAAAGCCCTTGTATGCCGAAAGCGGCGAAGGATGCGCGCCTTCCAGCACCAAGTGTCTTCCTGAAGTGATGAGTTCTTTCTTGGCTCTGGCATTGGCACCCCAAAGGATGAACACCAGCGGCGTTTCATGCTCGTTCAGCAGGCTGATGACTCGGTCGGTGAAGATTTCCCAGCCTTTGCCTTTGTGCGAATTGGCCTCGCCTCTTCTCACAGTCAGGACCGCGTTCAAAAGCACCACGCCCTGCTCGGCCCATGAGGTCAGGCAGCCGTGGCTCGGGACTCGAAAATCCCCTCCCTGCGGCAGGCAGCTTTTGTCGTCTTCAAGCTCTTTGTAAATATTTTTCAGGCTCGGAGGGATCTCCACGCCTTTTTTCACCGAAAAGCAGAGGCCGTGCGCCTGGTTCGGCTCGTGATAGGGATCCTGGCCG
>CAMPBN010000056.1 GCA_946638265.1 uncultured Bacillota bacterium | reverse complement strand
TAGATTTCAGGATGTATTCTTTTGGCTGCTTCAAGTGGCTCAATTCCGGGTATCTTCCCTATTCCTTCGTCAACGCAGTTGGTTGCGCCTTCAACAAACACCTCTTTGCCGGTAGCGCTGTCAATAAGTCTTGAAGCATCGGTTGGCAAGTCCCTTGTAGCGATTTCGTTTCTTGCAAAGGCTTTAAGCCTCTTCAATCTGTCGGTTTCGCTATCTCTATAAGAGCCCTCCTGCTGAGGTGCATAATATCTGCCCTCAAAATCGTCACTTGGCAGACCGCCGTAAGAAAAGCCGCATTCGCGTTCATCTCCGGCGCGAATAACGATTTTTCCGCGAACATCCTTCAGCTTAGGCCAGTCCTGATAATCTTTTCCGTAAACTCCATCCTGCAGATAAAAATACGGCTCTCCTGTTGTCGGATTGATATCGTTGATATGTTCTCTCAATATCTTATCCAAACGCGTATATGTTTTTGTTGCATCATAATCATGTTGAACTTCAGCTTTTCTTCCAAACGCGCTTATTATTTACTCTTAAATCCAGGCGCCTGATTCCTATATTCAGCAGCTCGTCAATAGTTTTGTATTGTGTTATTGCATAATCATGGTGACCGGTATACGAGCCGATACAGCTTGTGGCAGACGCTACACCTTTCATTGATGCATCATGAGAAACAGGCGTATTTATTTCATTGAGCTTGCGCTCGCCCGAAATTCCCGAAAGCCAGTTATTACCTTTTATTTCGGTATTAAAAACTATCTGCTCATTCCAAGGTATGAAGGTGTTTTTATCCACCGGATCGGGATATGCAGGCTGCGCAGATTGCTCAGGTGCGACTATGGTATTACTCAACTGAACCTCGCCGCCGCTACGCTTTATTTTATAGTTGTCGGCAGAATGGAAATACAAATTCGGGTCATCACTACCGTTATGGTCCGAATAATCAGTCGTCACATCTTCATTAAACTTGGGATCATATGTAAATACCGGTGGAAGCGAAGGACCTTGCCGCTGACGACCGTAAAAGAATGAGAATGAAATATATGCACCGTTTTCTAATCTGCCGTCAAGGTCAATCGTGTCGCAGCTGTACATGAAAATGTCTTTTCCCTTGGTCGAATCATTGTTCCTGATAACGGGTGTTTGTGAAACATGCAGTTTGTCCATTTCCTGATCGCAAAAGATACCGCCTCCGTCACGGCCTGCCATGTTTTCAATCACTTGGCCACGGCGAATCCATACTTCTGCGTCATTAATATACATGCCGCCGCCTCTACCTGTAACAGCAATGTTTTTTTGTATTGTTCCACCATTAAACTGACATTTTCCCGACCTGATGTACATGCCGCCGCCGTCTTCATAAGCCGTATTATTATTAATATCAGCAGATTTAATGGTGACTTCCCCGTCCGTATATATTCCGCCACCGTAATCAGTCGCAACATTGCCGCTGATTACATTGACTCCATATTCACTGTCTTCAAGCACCACCTTTTCCTCAGTGCAGAATCCTCCGCCGTATTCTGCAGAATTACGTGAAATATTACATCCGTATAATTTGATGGTTCCGTCTTCCAGATAAAAGCCGCCGCCGTCATCTTTGGCAACATTATCCGTGATAGATGTGTTATACAGCAGCATCGTTTCTCCGCCATCATCAAAGCGGAATCCGGCGCCTTCATCCTTGGAAGTATTGTGATGGATATTGCAGTTTCTCATTATGGAAACTTCTTTTGTGTGGATATTTAAACCGCCACCGTCGTTATCGCAACGATTATAGCAGATCTCAACATTGTTCAGCTCAAATGTTCCTTCTCCCGAGTTGAAGATACCGCCTCCGGTATCCTTAGCGGTATTATTTTTCACAACGCAGTTATTCATTTTTAAAATGCCGCGATTAAAGATGGCCCCGCCGTCAATACCTGCCCTGTTATTTGCAAAAGTTATATTTTCAATCGTAGCGGTAGAGCCCTCATGGATATTGATTGCGCCGCCGTTATTACCGCATCCGTACTCCAGCGAGCCGCCGCCCATAGAATCCTTTAATGTGAAAGTTGAATCTCCCTGAATCTCAAAGATATGACCGTTTTTATAGAAGCTGCTTCCGTTATTCTTTTTGATAGAGTGACCAAATAAATCAACCGTCAAATTCTTCTTTTTATTTACGACAATTCGATTATCCAGTTCATCGGTAGTAATATCACTGCCGATATAGATTGTGGTACCGGCCGGCGCATTTTCAGCCTGGCTTTTTAAATCGAACCAGCTCATGGCTATGTACATAGCTGCGTATGCTTTGATCGGGCTGAAACCGAACCCGATTGTGCTAAAGGCTAAAGCAAAACTTAAAAACAACGCTGATACTTTTTTTACTTTTGTCATAATAACCTTCTTTCAATAGATGTTTTTCGGAGCGGCCCGGTAAACCGCTTCTGTTTATTGCCCTACCACACTAAATTATATCCCAAAGCATTTTGCATTTCAATGTTTTGAAGTAGCCGTTTCGTTACTTACTTTTCCAAAGCCCCGTTTTCATACTATGATAATCGTGCGGTGGACGCCCTCTACGAATGTGCAAACTTGTACAATCCTATACTTTTTCCGCGCTTTTTTTGCCTATTCTATCAACAAAATAGTATTTTTGTGCTATGATATCATGTTGTTGAAGTGTCTTTTCGTGAAACTGATTCGCAGGATACGGCGCAGAAAATGCGCAAATTCGTATAGAAAGGTAAAAACATGAAAATAGCAGTAATAGGTGCCGGCAAGCTGGGCACCAAAGTCATCGAAGCGCTGCTTGGCGGTGACCACTCCATCACGGTCATCGACAAGAGCGAAGCGGTACTGGACAAACTGAATTCACATATGGACATTATGACTGTGCCCGGAGACGGCAGAGAAGTAAAGCTCCTGAAAAGTCTCGGAGTCGGCTCCTTTGATTTTCTTGTGGCAGCCACGGACATGGACGAAAAAAACATCGTCATCGCATCCTTTGCTAAAAAAATCGGATGCAAAAAAGTCATTGCCCGTGTCCGCGACCCGGAACATCTGAGACAGCTGGATTTTATCAAGGAAACTGCCGGGATTGACTATATCGTCAACCCGGACAATGTTATCACCGACGAAATCTACAAGTATCTGGTGGAAAAATATGCGCTCGACAACGGCATCTTCACCAGCGGCAAAGCGTCCATGCTGGAATTTGAAGTAAAGCGCATGCCAAGCCTCATCGGACTTTCCATGCCAAAGTTCAGCAGCGCCCTGCCGGGGATACTGGCCATCGCCATTTCCAGAAACGGCAAAGTATTGGTTCCTCACGGCGACACCATCATCGAAGAGGATGACAGCCTCTACATCATGGGCTCGCGCCAGGATATTTCGGACCTCGGCCGCCGTATCAATGTCAAAGATAAGAATGTGAATCTCCAGAAAGTAATGATCATCGGAGGCGGCAAGACCGGATTTTACCTGGCCAAAAAGCTGGCTGAAGTGGGCACATCCGTAAAGGTGATTGAAATAAGCAAGGAACGCTGCCATTATCTGGCCGCAAATCTTGAAGATGTAATGGTGCTGAACGGCGATGCCACTGACATTACTCTGCTGGAAGATGAAAATCTGAACGAAATGGATGCTGTGGTTACCGCCACGGGATTTGATGAAGAAAACCTGCTTTTGGCTCTCATCGCCAAGCAGCATGGAATAGAGGACGTTATCGCCAAAGTCAGCCGTGACAGCTACGCAGGTCTGACCGGCACCATGGGCATCGATGTTGCACTGAATCCGCTGGATATCTCCGCCAGCAACATCCTGCGCATGGTACAGGGCTCCAGGCATCTTATCTCCAGCCATCTGATCCAGGGACAGGCTGAAATCATCGAAGTGCAGGCGGGCGACCATATGGCCATCATGAATGTTCCGCTGAAAGAGCTGAAACTGCCGCAAAGCATTCTGGTCGTAGCCATAGACCGAAATGACGAACTGATCATTCCGTCGGGCGACACCCGCATTCAGGAAGGCGACAAGGCCATCATCCTTTGTCTGCTTTCCGAAGTTCCTGCTTTGGAAAAACTTCTTCGCACCAAAAAAGGTCTCCACCTGTTCTAAACCAAAGGAGCGCTATGTACCTGAATTATAAAGGCATCATGCGGCTAGTGTCCGTCTTTATGATGGTCTTTGCCGCCGCCATGATCCCTTCCGTTTTAGTAGGAATCATATACGGAGAGACTTCCCAGGCTCTGGTTTTTACAGCCGTCTGCGCAGCTATCGCGCTGACGGGTTTTGTATTGTCCAAAATCTTCGAAAACGCGGAAGGTCATTTTAAGATCCGCGAAGGATTTATGGTGGTTTTCTCGTGCTGGATCCTGGCAGGACTTCTCGGAGCTATGCCATACTATTTTTCCGGCTGCGGCATGGGGCTCATCGACAGCATATTTGAGTCAGTATCAGGCTTTACCACCACCGGTGCCACAGTTACGCGCAATGTGGAAGCATTGCCGCACTCCATACTTTTCTGGCGCGCCTTTTCGCAGTGGCTGGGAGGCTTCGGCATAGTTTTCGTGCCGATCGCGCTCCTGCCTGCCCTCGGTATCGAAGGCTACTCCATCGTCCGCGCGGAAATGTCAGGCACCATAGTCAACAAAGTAGTGCCGAAGCTTTCCGACTCGGCGCGCCGCATGATCTTTGTACTAACCGTTTTCACGTTTCTAGAGACGATACTGCTGATGTTTGGCGGGCTCAGCTTTTTTGACGCCCTCACCCATTCCTTTACCACCATCAGCACAGGCGGATTTTCCAACTATACGGACAATCTGGGGCATTTTGGCAGCAACTATGTATATTGCGTGTTCTCTGTCTTCATGTTCCTCGCAGGTATCGATGTCTCCATTCTCGCCCGTATTCTTTCGGGAAATTTCAAGGACATCCTTGCCGAGCAGGAGCCTCGCTACTACGCCGGGCTTTTTGCTTTTTTTACGGGCATCATCACCGTATTCATCATTGTATCCGGTGTGGAAAGGGATTTCTTCCGTGTTGTGACCAAATCGGCATTCCATGTGCTGGCCACCATGACCACCTGCGGATTCTATTCCGCGGACTTTGACATCTGGCCGACCTTTGCCAAGCTTTTGCTGCTTTGCCTGGCTGTCATCGGAGGCTGTATTTCCTCCACTTCCGGCGGTATCAAGGTTTTCCGTTTCATCATCTTCATCAAGATGATAAAGCGCGGCGCCATGCTCCGTCTCCACCCGAATGCAGTCTATGATGTCAAATTCGGAGAGCGCAAGGTTTCATCCGAGATCATCCAGTCCGTAACCGGCTTTTTATTCCTGTACATACTGCTGCTGGTCATAGGCACTGCAGCCCTGACATTTGCCGGCACTGACACGCTCCACTCTTTTGTGGCTGTGCTTGCCTGCATCAACAATCTGGGTCCTGCGCTGCTGCTTGGCAGCAATGTACTGAATTACGGCTTTTTCCACGACATTGTCAAAATCCTGCTTTGCTTCATCATGCTGGCAGGCAGGCTGGAGCTGACCACAGCCGTAGTGATTTTTTCAAAGTATTTCTGGAATCCGAACAGGAGCAGATAAAAACATATGAACAGAAAACTCATCATCAAAACCATATTGATGCTCATCCTTATTTTGGGCGTGGCCATGCTGCCGGCAGCGGCAGTTTCTTTGGCATACCATGAAATGAAAGTGGCTGCGGGCATAGGCATCACATCGCTTGGCCTGATGATATTCTCCGGAATTTCGCTTTTCTTTGTGCGCCCGACTTCCAGCACGCTGAAACCGCGCGAAGGTTTTCTGGTGGTCACGGCATGCTGGTTTTTGGCTTCCGTGGCAGGCTCACTGCCTTTCCTGATTTCTGGCTATACCCATTCCGTAACGGATGCATTTTTCGAGTCTTGCGCCTCCATCACCACCACAGGCGCCACTATCATGGACCTGCAGATCATCCCAAGAGGCCTCCTGCTCTGGAAAGCTGTCATGCAATGGCTTGGCGGCATGGGGATCCTTGTTTTCGTTATCTCCATCCTGCCAATGATGGGCATCAGCGGTCAAAACCTCTTCAGAGCAGAAAGCTCCAGCGTCAAGATGGCAGGCCGCATCTCAGACTCGGCCAAGGTGCTCTACGGTACCTACCTGACTCTGACATTCTCCGAATTTGTTTTGCTGGTGCTGGGCGGCATGTCCGTCTTTGATGCAGTCATCAACACCATGAGTTCCGTCAGCACATCGGGAGTTTTCATCCATAGCGGCGGCCTGGAATATTACAATTCCGTATTTATAGAAAGCGTTATCGCTTTCTTCACTGTGGCTGTATCCGTAAATTTCACATCTTACCACAGTATAGTCAACAAAAAATACAAAGAGTTTTTCACCGAAGAAATCAAGGTGTTCCTGGGCATCATAATGGTAGCTTTCATACTGATTGCGACCAATCTCCTGTACCACCACCATTATGATACTTTTGGCGAAACCATCAGATGTTCGTTCTTCCAGGTGACGGCCATAGCCACCACCACAGGTTACAGCACCGCCACCTACACGGACTGGCCGAGCTTTTCCAAGTTCATCCTTTTTGTGCTGTTCTTTATCGGCGGCTGCACCACTTCCACCAGCGGCTCCATCAAAGTCGCGCGCATCATGATCGCATTCAAACTGGTGGGCAGAAATATCTACCAAAGGCTGCATCCGAGAGCTGTGGTAGCCGTAAAAGTAGGTCGCAAGGCTGTTCCCGCAAACGTAGTATCGTGGACCACTTCCTACATATTCCTCTTCATCCTGACATTTATCGTCGGGTCTCTGGTGCTGTCGCTCCAGGGCCTGGATCTGAAGACCACGATATCGGCATCGATTTCCATGCTGAGCAATACGGGCCTGGCGTTCGGAGCAATAGGCTCTACCGGCAATTTCAGTATTTTCGGTACACCGCTTCGAATGTTCCTCTGCTTTCTGATGCTTCTGGGCAGGCTGGAACTTTTCACG
>CAMPBN010000055.1 GCA_946638265.1 uncultured Bacillota bacterium | reverse complement strand
GCTTCGAGCAGATCTCTGCTCTCTTCCTCAAGACTGCGGACAATGAGAAGGAACATGCCAAGATGTGGTTCAAGGAACTCGAGGGCATCGGCAGCACAGCAGAGAATCTCAAGGCTGCTGCAGACGGCGAAAACTACGAATGGACAGACATGTACGAGGATTTCGCCAAGACTGCAGAGGCAGAAGGCTTCAAGGCCCTGGCAGCCAAGTTCAGAATGGTGGGCGAGATCGAAAAGCATCACGAAGAAAGATATCGCGCACTGCTCAAGAATGTTGAAAACAACGAAGTTTTCGCAAAGAGCAGCGTGAAGGTTTGGGAATGCCGCAACTGCGGACATATCGTAGTGGGAGAAAAAGCCCCTGCAGCATGCCCGGTTTGCGCACATCCGCAGGCTTACTTCGAAATCAACGAGGAAAACTATTAGACCAAATTTATCGTAAGCGTATACGCACAAAAGAAAATTGCTAAACAATTTCGCGCAAGAAGCGCTAAAAACCCCGCAGCTGCAACTGCGGGGTTTTTGTCTTCATTCTGCCGCGCGGCATCGTCCTCCGCCTGTGGCGCTACAGCCGCCTTGAGTGCCGCCAACTTGCAATCGCAGCTGCGTGCGAGCTCGTCCGGCGCCGCGCCCAACTGCAATATATTGGCAGCGCTGTAAACGCCTGACAGCGACTGCAAAAAATCTATGACCTGCCGGTACTTTTTCGGTCGATTAAGTCATATTTTTGAGCTTTTTTCGCATTTTAATACGATCAGAACACAATACAATATGACTTAATCTTCTTATCTCCCGCGTCTAAGTCATATTTAAAACTGTTCGGAAGGCAAATTATATGCACCTGATTACAAATTTTTCGCTTTTTGCCCCAAATTTATGACTTGGGGAGCACTAAAACCTCGTTTAAGTCATAGATTTTTTGCAGACGGCCGGAAACCGCCTTTATCTGCAAACCTAAAATCGCTCCGGCACCCGCCCGCGCGCCCTACAGGTGGTTGGATGCGAAATGCATGAAGCATTGTACAAAAAATAAGGTTTGACTACCCAAATTGGGGGAGTGTATAATAACTTTTGTAAGTTAATTACAAATCTACGCCCTGCGAGAGGGGCAAGTTGGAGGTAAAAAATGAATAACAGAAAAAGAATTCTTTCGATTCTGTTGACGCTTTGCATGTTGGTGGCATACGTTCCTGTTGTCACTGTAACGGCATATGCCGCGGATCCTGCGGCTGTAATGGATTCGACCAGCGGCGATAATATCGGCGCTGAGGGCAGCAACGTCAGCTGGGCTCTTTCAGTGCCGGACGAAAACGGTCATTATACGAAATTGACTATTTCCGGAAGCGGTGCAATGAAAGATTTTAGTGCGGATTTGACATCTTCTGATTCTCCGTGGAGACAGGGAAGATATGAAGAAACGACGACTTATGGAGATCATACCCGATTCTGCAATTATATAACAACGGTCGTGGTAGAAGAAGGAGTAACCACTCTGGGTAACAATGCGTTTTACTTTGAGGCAAAGTTGACATCGGTCAGCCTTCCGAGTACGCTTTCGAGTATTGGAGAACGTTCATTTCAGGGCTGTGGGTCTCTGGAAAATATTACGATTCCGAATGCTGTTTCTGAAATAAAGGCTAATGCGTTCGATGAATGCCTTGCTCTTGAGAATGTGGGATTGCCGAGCGGCCTTACTTCTTTGGGCAATTTTGCATTTTCGCAAAACGAGAGCCTTGAAGCAATTACTTTGCCTGAGGGCTTGACAACGATGGGCACACGTGTATTCGCAAATTGCACATCTTTGGAGACAATCACTCTGCCGTCAACCCTTGGAACTATGGGCGAAGCCTGCTTTTCTGAATGTACGGCATTGAAAGAAATAAAAGTAGCGGATGGCAATGCTGCATTTGAGGATGAAGATGGAATTCTTTTTGATAAGGACAAGGAGGAAATTATAGCTTATCCTGCAGCTAAAAGAGGGGATTCCTATGTAATTCCGGGAACGGTAAAGAGGATTGGCGATATGGCATTTTCTGACAACGTAAACCTGCAGACCATTACTTTCCCGGCCGCATTGGAAACCATCGGATATTCTGTTTTCACAGGGGTGAAAAACCTCAAAGCTTTTGTTGTGGATCATGACAATCAGAATTTCGCCAGCGATGATGGAATGCTGTACAATGTGGCTAAAAACACATTAATCATGTGCCCGCCGAAAAAGGCCATTACATCTTACACCGCGCCGAATACGCTTACTGGGATTAACAGCGGGGCATTTTACCAAAATGCTTATTTGCGGGAAGTGACTATCGGCGATAATATTTCATACCTTGGCGGAGGTACATTTAATGGTTGCGCTGCCTTGAAAAAAGCCACTTTGGGTTCGGCAACAATAAGTTCAGCTTTCAGCGGGAACAGCGCATTAAAGGAATTGACTCTCCTGGATACGGTTCGGACCATAGAATCCGGCGCATTCAGCTACTGCACCGGTATAGAGGAAGTGGTGATCCCGGATGGCGTGACTAATCTCTGTTCCGGCGCATTCAGCAGCTGCTCCAGCTTGAAGAAGGCGGTCATAGGAAATGGCGTTGCAAGCATAAATCCCGGAGTATTTAGCGGCTGCTCCGGATTGGAATCCATTATTTTGAAAGACGGCGGATCCAATCGCACGATAAGCTATAGCGCTTTTGAAGCACTTCGCAGTTTAAAAAAGGTGGTAATCGGCGACGGATTTACATCCATTAACAGCGGAGCATTTGTGAACACCGGACTTGTGGAAATTGAAATACCTGATGGAGTTACTTCCCTTGGCTACAATGCTATTGCATCAGCATCTCTTAAAAAAGTGACAGTGGGAACGGGAATTTCCAACGTTAGTGGCGGTACATTCAGTGGGGCGACCAATCTCGAAACCATCATTCTTAAGGACGGTGGCACGGATAGAAGCACAGCCGGCGGAGCCTTTAGCGGATATACCAGATTAAAGACTCTCTATATCGGCGAAGGCTTTACTTCGATAGGTTCCGGTACCTTCGGCTCTACACCGGAACTTCGCGATATTGTGTTACCAAAAACGGTTGCAAACGTTTCGGACGGCTCTTTTGGTTCGCTGACGGCAAATGTATATGTCTATGCAGGCACTACTTTTGATAATACTGCTTCCTGGGCACTTTCCAATGCAGGTAACCAGATCAAGAAATACCGCACAGTGAATATCGACAATACCGTAGAGCACGGCGAAATCAAGGCTACCGTGGCAGGAGCTCCTGAGGCTCTGACCATGCACGGAAACTATATCGTGCCGGGCGCTACAGTAAGACTTTCCGGCATAGGTGACAGCGGATATCGCGCAGCAAGTTTCTCTGTTACTGACAGAAATGGAGATCCGGTGGAACTGAACAACAATACTTTTGTAATGCCGGATGAAGACGGATGGACCATTACAGGTACTTTCGAAGTGGCTCCTAAGAAGCACAATAACGGCGGTTCATCAGGCGATGCAGGCGCTACTACTCCAACAGATACACCTGCTCAGCAGGAAACTACGACTCCGGAGCAGGGCACTGCGGCAGGTTCCACTGCAACTGAGAGCGTGGAAGCCACAGCTACCGTAAAGGATGGTAAGGCTACTGTTGAGGTTAAAGCCGATGACGTAACTAAGGCTATCGAAAAGGTGGAAGGCGAAAAGGCTGAAAACAAAGAAGTTGTGCTCGAAATTAAGGGAACAAGCGGAGTGAACACGGTAGAGGCCGGCATTCCGGCGCAGGCTGTAAAAGAGCTAGCAAAGGCTGAAGTGAGCACTACAATCAATACCGAAGGCGGCAGTGTTACTATTCCGAGCGAAGCTATGGGTAATATCGCAGCTCAGACCGGAAGCAGTGACTTGACTGTTACCATGGAAAATAAGAGCGCAAATGAGGCGGCAGCCGCAGCAGGCGGTGCTGAAAACCTGGCCAAAGGAGCCGGAGTCAGCAGCGAAGCTCTGGCAAATGCAAATATCGTAGAAGTGAATATGACTGCCGGAAACAAGGCAATTACAAGTTTTGGAGGTAGCAACATCGAGCTGTACATTCCTCTGAAAGGAAACTTTGTGGCAGGCCACTCCTATCTGGGAGCTTCTGTCAGCGCAAATGGCTCTATTCAGGGCTTCATAGCTGAATGCTTGAAGGTTGCAAATCAGTTATTTGCAAAAGTACGGACCGGTCACCTGACTACATTTGTTGTTACTACTGAAGAAGTAAAGAACCCATTCACTGATGTGAAGGCAGGCGACTACTTCTTCCAGCCGGTACTTTGGGCAGTTTCGAAGGAAGTGACCGGCGGAGTGAGCGAGACTTCTTTCGCACCGAACGCAGGTTGCACGCGTGCTCAGATGGTAACATTCCTCTGGCGTGCTGCAGGCAAGCCGTGGGCTTCAGCAAACCGCCACTTCAGCGACGTGGCTGAAGGCGCTTACTACAAGGACGCTATCGAATGGGCAATCGCAGCAGGCATCACCAACGGTATCAGCGACGAGCTGTTCAATCCTGACGGCGCTGTAACACGCGAGCAACTGGCATCCTTCATCTATCGTTATGCACAGTCCAAGGGACAGGGCTTCACAGGAGCCTGGATGTTCCTCCTGGACTACAGCGACGCATCTTCCATCAGCTCCTGGGCTGACGAAGCTATGCACTGGTGCGTAATGCAGGAAATCGTGGGCGGCACAGGAAACGGAAAGCTCAGCCCGCAGGGCACAGCCACCCGCGGCCAGATCGTGACGATGCTGTATCGCTACTTTAACCTGTAACTCGCAGCACGCGAGCAAATATAAAGAGAAAAGGCGGGAATCCGAATCTTCGGATTCCTGCTTTTTTAAAGCAAACCGGTCAGCCGGCTGATTTCAGTATGGCGTGGGTTGCAATCGCGGCTGCGCAGGCCAACCAAAGACTAAAACCGAAACAGGCTTCCGGGGTCAAAACCGGGAGCCTTTTCAGAAAAAACAGTCGACTTATTGGCCGGCTGTTTTGCTTATCGGGCCAATTGTCAATAACTGGAAGCGAAAAGCGGGGCGAGGTCCCTTAAATCGCAGTTTTTTGGGATTTGAGGGACTTTTTTAAAATTTTTAAGGAATAGTTGAGAGCAAATCGGGCGATTTGGCAAGTTTTAGATGAAAAATAAAGGAAAGATAAAGGAAAAATAACTGATTGGGCATCAAAAGAACGCGGAAATAGCAGGGATTATTAAAAATATTACAAAAAACGGTCCCTTAAATTGCAGATTTTGCGACTTAAGGGACTTCTTCTTAAAAAGAAACCAAATTTTAGGAATAGTTGCGGGGCAGCGGCATAGCGCGCTCACAACTTTTACAGAGAGACAGCAAGATGCATCAATTATTTTTGTAAATGTGCATGCAGAGAGGCCTGCTCTCCGCCACACTGCGAGTTCGAAGGTGCAAAAATCGCGGTATCATGCTATTATTGAATTATCTGTTGAGGGGGCCGGATTTGGTGCAGGAAAACATGGGATTCAAGCGGTCGCTTTTTGGGCTGGTTCGCGATTTTTGCGGAAAGAAAGGAGGCAGGGATATGATCATTAATACAGGGCAGAGAACGGATATCCCTGCTTTTTATTCCGAGTGGTTTGCCAATCGTCTGAAAGAAGGCTTTGTCTGCGTGCGCAACCCATACGACCAGAGCCGCGTTTCGCGCTACAGGCTAGATCCGGCAGTGGTGGATGCGATTGGCTTTTGTACCAAAAACCCGGCGCCGATGTTTCCGCACATGGATCTGCTAAAGGACTTCGGCCAGCACTGGTCCGTGACTATTACTCCGTACGGGCGGGATATTGAGCCGAATGTGCCGGACAAACATCGCCTGCTGGAGGAGTTCGAAGAATTATCCCAAAGGGTGGGGCGCCGGGCTATAGTCTGGCGTTACGATCCTATCCTGCTTTGGGAGCGGTATACGGAAGAGTATCATTTGCGGGCTTTTGCAAAAATGGCAGGTGAGCTGGCCGGCTATACGGATACTGTGGTAATAAGCTTTGTCGATCTTTATCCAAAAGTCAGGAAAAATTTCCCGGAAGTCAGTGAAATAGCAAAAGACCGGCGCCTGGCACTGGGCAGGCAAATCATCGAAATTGCGAGCTCGTGCGGAATGAAGGTGAAGACCTGTGCGGAAGGCGATGAGCTGGCTCCGTTTGGCGCCGATTGCAACGGCTGCATGCTCATTTCCGACTATGAAAATGCAATCGGGAAGAGACTGAAAGCCCCCAAAACCAAGGGCGCACGGGCAGAATGCGCATGCTACCTCTCCTGCGATATCGGCGCCTACAATACATGCCGCCATCTCTGCAGATATTGCTATGCCAATGCTGAGCCGGCCAGAGTTATGGCACAAAGCCGCATGCACGATCCAAAATCCTCGTTCCTGATAGGCGACTACCGGGAAGGAGACATTATACATGATGTGCCGCAGGAGTCGTGGATAGAGAACCAACTGGGCTTTTTATAGAGAGGGAAAGCAAAGGCAATAGAACGCAGAAAAGCAAAAGCAGTAGACCGAGGGAAATCAAAAGCAGTAGAACGAGGAAAAATAAAAATCACATACGGCAAAAATAAAAGTCAGAAAAAATTTATAAATTGGTGTTGACAAATCCGAAAAGCAGGATTATACTCATCACAATATTAAACTTATCACTCACTACGGCGCATAATTATTTATATGTGCGTGCCGCAGGGGCGAAGATAGGAGACGCAATGAAAGGCGATAAGAGTTTCGTTAACAACTTCATGATGAACCTGATTATCGTTTTAGGCAGCATTATCGTGCTGTCTGCTTTGATTGCAATTAACATTATCAACGTCCTTAGCATCGTCATTATCAGCATTATTGAGCTCGTCCTTATTGGTAGCGAGCGAAAAGAGAATAGTGGAAAAAGAATGTCATACGGCACAGCACGAAATTGTTTCATAGCTTCGTAGGAGTGAATAAAAATACGGATAGCTATAAGCAGATTAAATCAATCGGTTTTGCCAAGGGGCAAGACCGATTTTTTTATAGCTGAAAGAAAGGTAAAAAGGTGATTAACATGAAAACAGAAAGAGCACATAGCGTAAGAAGAATGCTCAGAAGAGCGGCAGCCGTGGCAATGGCCGGAGTAGTGGCATTTA
>CAMPBN010000054.1 GCA_946638265.1 uncultured Bacillota bacterium | reverse complement strand
ATTCACTTCTTCCGCCATCCGTTTCATATACTTAAAATCTATAAAGACCCATATCGCGACAAATATCACCACATAAGCCACCAGCACCCTGTTAAACACCGAGTCCGGCACATTATTCAGCGCACAGACCACCCCTATGATGATGCCCGATATTATGGCAAATATGTAAAATCCTATTTTCAGCTTCTTTCTTTTCTTTTCTATCATTGTTCTCCCCTATTCTGCTTCTTGATCCCAAGTGAATATCCCATGGAATTGAGATATCGAATTGCGGTTTCAAGCGTGCCGCCGGCGCCTTTTTCCATGCGGCTTACGGCTTGTTGCGACAAACCGGTTATTCGGCTGATATCCTGCTGCGTGAAAGACGCCGCTTTTCGCGCTTCAATCAGTTCCTGCTTGAAGGCCATTTCAGCCTCGAAAATCTCGTGCTGCTTGCGAAGTTCTTCATCCTCTTTGTTTTCAGTTTCTAAAGGAAATCCCGAAGTTTCCGGTCTTTACGTTTTGGATTTCAAAATTTAGTGTCCGCATAAAAGCATCGCCGGCAGTCTTTGGCTCATTGACCAGAAGCATCACATGTTGCCCCACTTTCTTCGTTGCACCGCATACTCCGGCACCGGGCACGCTCGGTAGCGCTATTAAAATCACTCCTGTCGCCTCAAATGCAGTTTTAACACATTGATAAAAATCTTGGCGATTTTGGCTGAACCATGCTGCACTTTCGGCCACCTTTTCGAATTTGCTTTTGCTGTATTTCGGTGCTTCCACGCGCAGAGCTTCGTTTATTGCAAGCTGAACCATGGCGTTTGCTCTGGTCACGTCTGCCTCCGGTAGTTCATCCGAAGCGCCTCGAAATTTTGCCGCCATATCTCGTCTTGTAAAGACCGTCAAGGTGGCAACGTTCAAAAACTCCCTCAGCGCCTTGATCTGCGCATCCTTATTTCTCGGCAAATCCGGAAGCCCGAAATTCTCGCGAAAATATTTGTAGTCAAAATACTCAAAAACCCTTCGCTCCGCCTCTAGTTCCTCATCGGATTTGAATTCCGCAATAAGCGCATCATAGGTATTCTGCAAATTCAGCCAGTAATTCACGCTGGTCCCCAGCATCCGCGAAAGTTTCATGGCGATATCGATAGACAGGCTCTGCTCGCCGCGAATCAGCAGGCTCAGGTTTTTCGGCGTCGTATCCAGCCTTTTAGCAAAATCTTCCTGCGTCAGGCCGCTGTCATCCACGATTTCCTTGATGTAATATCCCGGGTGGAATGCGATCTTATCTTTGTATTCCATGAAATTACTCATAATGCCTGCTCACCTCCTCAATCTCCACAATCCGCACTACGGCCGCTATTTCATCAATATTGCACGGCACGTACGGCTGTTCATCCTCATCCAGCGGTTCCAATATAATTCGCCACGGATTCGTTTTTGTTTTTACATCGATTGCAAAATACCCTTCCAGGTCTTTGCCATTCTTGTTCTTCAATTTGTGAAATCTAAACTGCGGTTGCACGATAATATCCTTAAGATTTTCCGCCTGCCGCAAAGCATTTATCCTCGCATGCAGGCTTCTCGCAAGCAATATGTCTCCACCAAACAATTTTTTGGCTGCCTTCTGACTCGTGCACTGCTCCTCCGTCGTGGTATTCGAAAAGATTATTTTCACTGTTGCCCCTTTTCTAAATTACCTCTCGGGTAATTCCATTTTAATCTCTGCTCTAACTTTTGTCAAGCGCCTCTCGCGGTACTTTTCCATATTATACCACATTTAATTCCATTTTCAAGTACTTTTTCTTTATTTTTCCATTCGCCCGCCACCTAGCGCGCGTCTCTGGGCACGAAAAAACAGGGCCGCAGCCCTGTTTTTGTTTTCAGTTTCTAAACGAGGTCCCGCAATATGCCGAACACTTCTCGCACCATATTGTTTGGGAGGAACCACGGCAATGCCGGCGCAGCTATGCCGTGCACTTCGCAGTCTGTCAGCTTATCTGCCAAATAGACGCAACGAAAAACGTGAAAATTGTTGGTCACGACACCGATTTTCAAGTCGGCAGGCGTGCTTTCACCGGCTGCGCTTCCGCCGGCAGATATGCTTTCGTCTGTGGTCACGGCACCATTTTCAATCGATGCCTCCGCTATTTCCATGGAATATCGGATATTCTCAGCTGTATTGAAAGCTTTGGTTTCCGCCAGCACCCGCTCGGGCTCGATTCCTCGCGCCACCAGATATTCGCGCCCGGCTTCGCCTTCGGTGGCAGTTTCATTCGCGCCCTGCCCGCCGGAGACGATGCATATCGTGTCCGGATTTTCCTTCAGATATTCTGCCGCCGCATCCAGTCTGAACCTGTAGACCAGGGATGGGCCGCTCGCATACACCTGCGCACCGGGCACTATGACAAAATCCAGATTCGCGGGCCCGCGGTCGTTAAAGTGTGAAAGCTCTGCCCCCATGCAGACTCCGCAAACCGAAGTTCCCAAGATCACGCAAATCAAAACCGCCCTGCGCTGCGCCATCGGCAGCCTCTGCCACCGCCCGCCGCCTGAAAACCAAAAAGCGGCCAGGAAAACCGCCGCTGCCGCCAGCCATATGGCAAACGACAGCGTCCCGCTCCCCACCGCCAATATACTTACTCCGTAAACTGCGCTCACCACAGCCAAAATCAGCCAAATCGCCCTTTTCATAACCCCTCTTTTTCACACCAGATTCGCCGGTTTTGCGCCCGAGGCCGCCATCAGGTCGGCAGACGCCAGTTCTATCTGAAAGCCCACCTTGCCGGCGCTGACAAAAATCTTATCCAGCCCTGCCGCAGTCTCGTGAATAAACGTCGGGAACGGCTTTTTCATGCCGATTGGTGAGCATCCGCCGTGAACATATCCCGTCAGTGGCAAGAGTTCCTT
This sequence comes from uncultured Bacillota bacterium, assembly GCA_946638265.1. GTDB lineage: Bacteria > Bacillota > Clostridia > Peptostreptococcales > Anaerovoracaceae > UBA3871. Next base: position 4,385 of record CAMPBN010000054.1, on the reverse strand, counting down.
TTGCTTGATCATCTCCACGGACTTTTCGCCGGCCGCTTTTGCCGCCTTTTTCAGGTCCAGTTCCTCAGCCACCGGCACCACGAAGACATAGTAAGCCCCGCTCCTGCCTCGCGTCACCAGCGTCTTGAAAACGTTTTCCTCTTTTTCACCCAAAATTCCGGCAATTTCCACACCGGTCTTGGTCGGATCCGGCTCATACGAATGGCTGGTGTAGCCCACCTTCCTGCCGTCCAAAAGCCGCATCACATTTGTCTTTTCTTCCTTCTTCATTTTGTTTCTTCGTCATTCTGCTCGTTTCTTTGCAGCCTGAGCACGCCTTCGCCGTAGATCGTGGTCCAGTCATCCTTCATGGAAACCGGCACCCAATCAAATTCTTCGCACATACTGCGCATCTTCTCCGCCTTCTCCACGTTGCCGTTCTCACGCTCCGTGTCGTCGCAGCAGAGCATGAAGGCCAGACTCTTATACGGATTGTTGCTCGTCACATATTCCGCCATGCTGGCATCGCCCGTGCTGTTGCCGAACGAAAGCACCGGCTGCTCGCCGATTTCCTGCACGATGACGGTAACTTTGTTCATCTTCAGATTCTTCACGATAAACTCGCCGCCCAGCACCACCTTGTCGTTATCGTCGAAGGTGTAGTCCAGTCCGTCCACATCGCCCTGATCCGGAGCCACCAGCTTTTCATCGGAGCCGATCAGCTGCGACATCGGCAGGTCCAGCGGAGAACCGTCCACCAGCCCTCTTACGAGAAAACGATCGGTACCGCTGACGATATAAACCTTGAAATCGTTGGCCTGCAGATAGCTGACCACCTGCAGCATCGGCTGATACCAGGCGTCTCCGCGATTCATGCCTTCATAGCCAGGCATCGGCTGCTTCTTGAATTCCTGAATGTAGTCGTTGAATTCCTGAGGCGTCATCCCCGCGAATGCGGAAGCCACGGCCTGCCCGTGTTCCACTTCCAGGCCCTCCGGTGAAACGCCTGTCTCATTGAAAATCTTCACCTTCTCGGCAACCGCTTTTTCGAAATCGCTCGCCTTGTCCTTGTAGTTTTCATCTTCCGTCACGCGATAGAGAAAGATCATGTGGTCGAAATAGTTCGGGTCCGTCTCACAAAACAGGGTTCCGTCCATATCGAAAACAGCAATGCGGTTTTCTACCGGAATAAAATCTTCCCCGCCTTTTTTCGTCACTGCCTCAACATAGTCGATAAGTGCCTGCTTTGCCGGCGCATCTTCCGTCCAGAGAGACAACGCTTCTGCGCCTGAAATCGCAGGTTGCGGCTCGTCCGTGTCGGCTCCGCCGTTCAGTCCGTAAACGCCCCATGCCACCAGAGCAATCGCCACAATCAGCAGGAGTAATCCTACGGCAAAGCTTTTGCCCGTTCCTCTGTTTTCTTGCATCCTCATTCTCCTTTCAATATCGCATCTTCGCGTCTCTTCACGCCGCCGGCCGCGGATACGACACAGCGCGGCGCCAAAGTTCTATTTTCCATCGTAACGAATTACAGTGCCCACGTCATAGCCTGCCAGGCGCTCGCGTCCTTTCAGTCCTGCCAGTTCCATCAGACAGATGACCTTCACTACCTTTCCGCCCAGTCTTTCTACCAGGCGAATGCTGGCTTCCAGCGTGCCTCCCGTAGCCATCAGGTCGTCCACCAGCACCACTTTCTGGCCCGGCTGAATGGCGTCCTTGTGCATCTCGATTTCGGCAGTGCCGTACTCCAGCTCATATTTTTCACAGATAGTCTCGCAAGGCAGCTTGCCCTTCTTTCTCACCAACACCAGTGGTTTACCCAGTTTGTACGCGATAGGCGCACCAAAGATAAATCCTCTGGACTCGGCTCCTGCGATTACGTCCACATCCACGCCGTCCAAAAGGGCGGTCATGGAATCGATAGCCAGCTTCAGCCCTTCTGCGTCCTGCAGCACGCTGGTAATATCTCTGAACATAATCCCGGGCTCCGGAAAATCGGGAATCGTCCTCACGTAGTCTTCCATCTTTTTCATTTGTGTTCCTCCTATAGGGTCAATTTCGTTTTATTGTCGCTATTTTGTCTTATTCTTCGGTCCCGGCCTCGGTTCCCAGCAGTCCGATTTCTGCCGCATGCGGTCTCATGCCTTCGATGCAAAGCCCTGCCACCTCGGCCAGCTCCATGCCCAGCATCTCGCAGCCCTTGGAAATCAGTTCGCGGTCACACTTTGCGGCAAACCTCTTATCCTTGAATCTCTTCAAAATGCTCTTGGTTTCCAGATCCGTAATGCCGTGCGGTCTCATTCTGGCGCATGCCTGGATGATGCCCGTCAGTTCGTCCACCGTGTAGAGACTTTTTTCCATATTTGTAAGCGGCTCAACATCGTTACCTTCCAGTCCCCAGCCGTGGCTCATAATAGCCCTCACGTCCTCTTCAGACACGCCTGCTGCCAAAAGCGGCTCCTCAGTGTGCTGCAGATGCTCGTCCGGATACTTTTCGTAGTCGTAGTCGTGCAGATATCCGACGGCCATCCAATGGTCCTCGCTTTCGCCAAAATGCCTGGCCATGGCCCCCATAGCGTAGCAAACATTCAGCGAATGGATGATCAGCGACTTTTCTGTCACCTGATCTTTGTTGAGTTCTTTTGCTCTTTCAAGTGTAAGTTCCATGTTGTTTCCTCCTTACATATCAGCCCTGGCCGCCGTCGTCAGGCTCCACATCATAGTCGTATTCGCTGTAATCCGGATATTCGGTCACCTCAGCCCACGTGCAGTCCTCGAATTTTGCTCTCTCATCGAAATACCAGCAATTGGTCTCGTTGTCGCCAAATGTGCAGCCCTTGAAAGTCAGGTCGCTGTTATCCGTATAATTGAAATACCCGCCCCAGTCAGAACCCGTGAATTTGCAGTCAGTAAACACAAATTCGCCGTCCGGCTCGTCCACGGCCAAAGTCCCGTAAGAGCAATCGCGGATGGTGGAATCAAAGACGTAGACATTGCCCGTGCCATCCGTGCACCCGATTCCGAAAACGCCGCAACCGTAGAGATCCATGTTGCGCAGGTTTACATCCGTGCAAGTCGCGAAATCGAGCACGTTGCCGACGCATTCGCCCGTGTCCGTATGGCCCATTGTCAGGTTTTCAAGCTCAATATTTTCGCAATGTCTGAACTCGAAAAGATCTGCATATCTCGGCTCCGTCACCAGCTCGGTATTGGCTCTATCATCGTCGCCGCCGGAGATTTTCAAGCCCTTCACGTTGACGATGCAGAGTTCCTGGCCGTCGAAGACCTCGTCTATGCGCGCGTAGTCGTGGGTCTGGTTCCATTCGTCGCGATCCTTTGAGTCCGAAAAGTCATTCAGGAAATGAGTAAGGTTGTATTTTCCCGGCTCGATCACGATTTCAGCGCCCGGCTTGATGGCCTCGATCAGCGCTTCCACCGAGTCTACGTGTACAGGCGCATTCGAGTCCGGTGCCGGGTCATCGCCACCCTCTCCGCTGCCTGTCTGCCCGCATCCCGCAAATGCCGCCAACGCCAGCGCCAATATCAGAATAAGCGCGCTGCGCCAAAATACATTTCTCATCTTCATTTTCCGTCTCCTTTTTCATGCGTTAATACGTTCCGGCCGCGGCGGCTCTCCTGCCACAAGCCCGCGTCGATTTCAGTTCAGGCCCCGCAGTTCTCTCGACACCGCAAGCCCGCTTCGATTTCAGTTCAGAACCTGCAGTGCTCCCACCGCCGCAAGCCCGTTTCGATTTCAGTTTCGCTCCGCCAGCGCTCTTGTCGCCGCAAGCCCGCTTCGATTTCAGTTCAGAACCTGCAGTGCTCTTGACGCCGCAAGCCCGTTTCTCTTCACTCCACGATTATAACATATTGCGACTTTTCTGTCTTTACAAAAAATAAGAGGCGCCCCTCGACTCTTTATTTTGATTATTGCAGAACTGCCCCGCGCACAAAGATGGGCAACTCCGCTCGAGGCCTTTTTTACCTTTGATGCGCATTCTGCGCTGTGATTCTGCCACTTCCGCCGCGACCGCCCTCGAGCGCGCCTTAATTGGGGAAAATGGCAGATTCTAAAGCCGCGAACGAGATAGTATCTGCCATTTTTTCCGGTTTTCTTCCGATTTCCGCCAAAATCTGCCTAATTGGCAGACGCCTCAACGTTACAGGAGATGGAATCTGCCAGGCTGGCAGATTTCATCTCCTGCAGCCAATATAAATCTGCCTTTTTAGCCTATTTTGCGCATTTCGGCCTCTTTTACAATGGAAAATGGCAGATTCCGAAGCCACAAACGTGACAGGCTCTGCCATTTTATCATTTTTAAGAGATTTTCACTTTTTCCAAAACTGCGTTGGCAGAATCGCCGCCCGCAACCACGATTAAATCTGCCAATGCAAGGGCGAGCGCA
>CAMPBN010000053.1 GCA_946638265.1 uncultured Bacillota bacterium | reverse complement strand
AAGAGATCCATGGCCTTGTCGTAGGCTTCCTGACGGCTTCTGCCCAGAAGCGTGATCTGCGGCTGCATGATGTTTTCAAGCACGGTCAGATGGCCGAAAAGATTGAAGGACTGGAATACCATTCCCATCTTTTTGCGGACATTGTTCAGATCGTAGCCCTTTTCGGTGATGTCTTCGCCGTCCACGATGATCTGACCTGAAGTCGGCGCAGAAAGCATGTTGATGCAACGCAGCAGTGTGGACTTTCCGGTACCGGAAGGTCCGATTACGGAAATGACGTCGCCGTCGTTGATGGTGACGCTAACGTCCTTCAGAGGAGTGATATCCTCAAATTCCTTGCAGACATTTTTTAATTCAATCATTGTTAACCTCCTCTAAAGAAACACAAATAGCCCGGCGCAAAAGCGCTGAGCTATGGAATACTATTTTATTGCCGGTGTTGGCTAAAGCGCCTGCAGATCCCCAAACACAAACGGGCATCGCCGCGGATTTCTTCATACCCGCGCAGGCCTTACGGATGTTTAAATTGTTCATCTTAGAATTATCAGCTCCAGATTGGTACCCCCGTTATGTACGGGAACCTCGGTTTGTTTCAGATATTGCCGCCTTACTCGGTCGTGCGGCTCTGAGAGAGAAGCCTTTCTCTCCTTTGGATAAATCCCGAAAGAAAATTTGCGCAGTCTTTCGAGATAGCGGGCACATTATTTGTGTTTGTGTTCTAATATGTCCGCCGCGTGTTGCATACTAGAAAAATATACATTCAAAATCATTATTCGTCAAGTATATTTTTAATTTTGGTTTCTATATCATATCACAGAATTTTTATTCGAAAAAGCTAGAGCATCAAAATCCCCGCTTTATCCAATTTTTCAACCATTTCCTGGGTTCCGATGCACCATACCGTATCGCCTTCGCGGAATACTTCCGTATTTTCCGGAGAAAGGATCTGTATGCCCTGGCGCTCCACAGCGATGACATAACCGCCGAAACGGGCGATGAATTTGCTGTCTTTGAGCGTCTTGCCGCACATATAGTCCTCTTTTTTGAGAGGCCTCAGTGCGCAGCACATCAATTGGTTTTCCATTGAGATATCATCGTCAAACATCTGGAAATAAAGATATTCTTTGAGGGATTTTACATTGTCCCTGACTTCCTTGATCTTTTTATTTTTGCGGAGAAGCGCAATGTATGCCGAAAGCCCTTCTTCCGGTCCGATAACGGTCAGGATATCCCCTTCCTGCAGCGTTTCATTGGCACGCGGGAAGTTGATGAGAAGTCCGCCTTCCCTTCTGAAAATGCTGACTATCATGCATCCAAAGGCACGGTTTGAAATAAGGTCTCTGATGTATTCCTTGCCGGTATTGTGTTCCAGGACAAATTCCACCATCTGCATCTTTTCGTCGATCCAGATCTTGTTGGAGCTGGCGCTGCGCTCCAGTTTTTCACGCTCGATGATGCGTTCGTTGAGATTTACGAAAAATCTTGTCTCCAGATTTTTGAATTTACTCTTGAGCATATCGGATTTCAGCATCAGCATAACAAGAAGTGCCGCCGCCAATATGTCGATGGCAAAAGGCGCCTTGATGATATAGCGGTTCAGCGCTATTGTCACAAATACGGAGCCCAGGAATATTGAAAGGATCCAAATGCCAAGAAGCGGCGGTCTGTTGACTCTGGCTTTGTACCATAGCTTGATAAAGCCGCGTCCGCCACGGCCCACGATCAGATATACAAACGGTGCCATAAGCGCCAGCATGCTGACAAGCAGGATCATGCGGCCCGGCAGCTCCAGACCGTGTCTTTCAGTCAGCATCGGCTCGAGGAATCTGATAAATCCGAAATAAACCGCCAGGCATCCAGCAGAACCGATGACGATCTTCGGTATCCTGACTGTCAGGTAGCTTTTCCAGTCTTTGTCAATGCTGCTCCCTTTTTCGGAAGACGAATATGTGTTTATTCTTTCCCTCAGGGATGCAGGTAATGTTTTATTCAGGAAGCGATAGATTTTATCGCTGTTTCTCACAAATATCGGTGTGGTAAAAGTGGTGAGTATGGAGACGCATACGATAAGAGGATACAAAAATTCATCCATTACGCCCAGACTCATACCCAAAGATGCCAGAATAAACGAAAATTCACCCACCTGGCACATGGCAGAGCCGGCCTTTACAGACGTCTTCAGATTTTTGCCCGACGCAATGCATCCTATGCATGAGAAAAACATCTGCCCAAAGGATACCAAAATCGAAATTATTATGATGTGGAGCCAATATTTTACCAGAATCTCAGGCTGTATCATCATTCCCACAGAAGTGAAGAAAACCGCGCCAAAGAGGTCCTTTATCGGCTGCACCATATGCTCTATGGTTTCGGCCTTCACTGTACCTGCCAGGATGGAGCCCGCAAGGAATGCGCCCAATGCTTCCGAAAATCCGATCCATACGCTGATGACTACCATCAAAAGGCAGGACGCCAGTGCGAATATCAAAAGGAGCTCGTCTGTCAAAAGACGGCTGATGCGCTTTAAAAGACTCGGGATGATGAAAACTCCGAGAGCCAGCATCAGCACCAGCATCATCAGGAGCATTCCGAGCTTTTCAGCCATTTCCACGCCCGAAAAGGATTTGGAGACCGAGATGGTGGTGAGAACGATCATCATGAAGATGCCCGCCAGGTCTTCGATCACAAGCGCGCCGATAACCACTCCGGCAAAGGATTGCTTTTTCAGCTTTTGCTCCTCAAAGGTCTTTACCACTATCATCGTGGACGACATTGAAAGCATGCAGCCCAGGAAAATGCTGTTCATTACGCCAAAGCCCATGAGCTGACCTGCGCTGTAGCCAAGGGTTATCATGCCGGCAATGACTGTGAGCGCCGTAATAACTGCGCTGCCTCCCACCTGAGCCACTTTGTGCAGGTTGAATTCCAATCCGATACCCAGCATCAGGAATATTATCCCAATGTCTGCCCAAAGACCGATGTCGCCGGAGCTGATGACTGTCGGAAGCCATTTGAAATTCGGGCTGATGAGAAATCCTGCCACGATGTAGCCCAGCACCACAGGCTGTTTTATCCTACGAAAAATGATGGTTACAAAACTTGCAACCACCAATATTAATGCCAAATCTAAAATGAAATAATCCAGGTTTTCCACTGAAAATCCTCCGTTAATCCATATTACACCAGTCCGCGCTTGAAAATAACGCTAAAAGTTGAGCCCTGACCGGGAGCACTCTTTACCTTGACTTCCGCGTCCATAAGCTCTGCCAGATGCTTTACAATGGCAAGGCCGAGGCCCGCTGCCGTAGGATTCGGATCTTCAAGACGCTTTACGCGATAAAATCTTTCGAAGATCTTTTCCTGATCTGCCGCAGGGATACCAAAGCCCTCGTCACGGACATTTACAAAAACATAGCCGCTGACATTGTCCGCAGTGATGTGCACGGTACTGCCTTTTCGTGAATATATAATGGCATTTTCCACAAGACGCTTTACGAGAGCCACAAAACGCTCCTCCACGCCTTCGATGTAGATGCCGTCTTCCACTTCCACTTCAATGGTCTGGTCGTATCTGGAAGCAAGGTCGCCCATTTCTTCCAATACCTTGTCCAGCGCCTGTTCCACATTGACTTTTCCGCCCTGAGCCACATGCGTCTTGGTCTGCACTTCTGAAAAGGCTATGATATCATCGGAGAGTCTGTTCAGCTTGTCTGCTGCCACATCCAGCTCACCTATGCGGCGCTTTACGATTTCGCCGCTGTATTTGGTAGGGTCGATGCGCTGGCTCTTGTCAGGCTCCGGCACCTTCTTCGGACGAAGCTCAAACGGGTCGTCGTCAAATTCAATGTATTTTTTCTCAGGCTTCTTTTCTTCCACTGGCATAGCGGCTCCCGCTCCGGAAACCATCTTGTCCACGCCCAGGTTTTTGAGTTCTTTTACCGCTACAGTAATGGTCTCTGTAGGAGCCTTGTATGCCTCGGAAACAGATTTGATGAAATCGCTTCTCTCTCTGTCCTTCTGCTTTGCTTCTTTGAGCTCCTGCTCCATGGCCTCGTAGTCGTCTAAGAACGGAAGGATTGCTCCTTTATATCCCATAAATGTCAGGACTGCCGAACCCACTATACACGGCAGGATGGCAAAGAGTATGTTCCAGCCACCGAATGCGGCCACAGACATAACCAGCACGTTATATACCGGAATCAGTACCGAGATAATAACAAACCCACTCTTCATATTTTTCCTCCAAACCTATTCTGGCTGCTTGGCGTTCACTGTCAGAACTTTCAGCCATCCTTATTTTACCACATAAAGGTCATTTTATACAATAAGCGGGCTGCGAAATATTATATTTTGTGACTTAATTTATTTTTTTTACAAAATATTTTCGCTAATTACCGAAATCCCTCTGCCAAACGCATAGTCCGGATCTTCGTGCATGGGATCGTTTTCGAGGAAGAATATTCTGCCGCCTCCGAGGTCGGTTTCTCTTTTTTCGGCATTCGGATCCGCCATATTTACTATGTGACAGGAAAAATAATCTTTTCCGGCAAAGTCCTCCCAGGCCGCAGCCCTTTCTTCATTGAGCTTTTCCCTGTGTATGCAGATGATTTTGCTGTATCGGTTTTTCATTTCGGCTGCGGCCGATACCGGCGGTGTCCCCAGATCCCAAAGTGTTAAGTCGGGGCTTAACTTTTCTATTAAATTTTTCTCTATTCTAGCCAGTTCTTCTTGATTTACAAGGCTTGCAGCGTTTATCCCCTTTTCGCTGCCCAAATAGTATACGCCATATTCATCTTTGAAAATTTCCGGTGTTTTGGCACTTTTTTCATAGGCTTCGTAGAGTACTCTGGCGCCGGCTCCCGGGCTGCCCGGCTCCGTGAAACCGTATCCGAATGCCGAGTGATTGATCACAAGCACCTTTTTTTCGTTATAGATACTGAGTATCCTGGCCAGTGCCTTCGTCACCGTGCTCACGCCGGCGCCACCGTCTATTCCCGCCAAAGCTATGCTTTTGCACTCTTTGTTTTCCGGCACACTGTTTTCCAGTCCCAAAGCTTTGCAAAGTTTTGAAAGCAGTATCCCTGCTCTCTGGAATCTGTATATAGAGCTGCTGCCTGCCAATACATAGTCTCCTTCTATGTGGCAGCAAAGCTCATCGAAGGCGCTTTCGCGGGCTGCATTTTGCCGGGCGGCGGCTGCGGACTCACAGTGCTCTGCTCCGCCCGGCGCTCGCAGCTCAATGCTCAGCCCCGGCATCAGACCTGCCGCAGCCCGCGAAAGCGCCAGTCCGTACTCCGTATCCGACGTAAACAGTACCACTTTTTCTTTTTTCATCTCTAATCCTCATTTCCATTTTGTAATACAAGTGACATTATTTTACAAATATAATAGTCCTATTTACATTTTTTGTCAATCAGGATTCGCAAAAAAGGTCAATTATATCATAATTGTCTTAAAATGATATAGTTAAAAAGAGCAATGATCAAATTGAAATCATTGCTCTTTTTGTTTTACTTTCATCACCGCCCGTAAAGCTCCGTCATGCTGCGGATTTGGGCTGCCAGATTGTCTGTCAGCTCGCCCGGCTGCAGACGCCATTGCCAGTTGCCCTGCGGAATGCCCGGCGTATTGGTGCGGGCTTCGCTGCCCTTACCCAGCCAGTCCTGCATTTGAGCCACAAAGAGCTCAGACACGGACGAAAGTCCCAGCCTGAGAGCTGCCACGCTCAGCTCTGCCGCATCCATGGATGTGCCCATATATTTTGCGGCGAAGGCTCTTTCCTCGTCCGTCATGGCCAAAAATCTGCCCATAATCGGCTCATTATCATGAGTGCCCGTATAGCAGACGCTTTCTTTGTCATATCTGAAAGGCAGATATGCGCTTTCGCCGTCCGGCGAAAATGCAAATGACAAGACCTTCATGCCGGGCATACCCGAATCTTTCAAAAGCTTTCGTACATCATCCGTAAGGAATCCCAGGTCTTCCGCCAAAAATTTCGTGTCGGCAAACCATGAGGTGAGTCTTCCCACCAGATCCATGCCAGGGCCCTTCACCCATCTGCCGTTTTGGGCATTTTCGTCATTCGCAGGGATGGACCAATAGCTTTCAAAGCCCCTGAAATGGTCCAGTCTGATGATATCGTAGCGTCTTGCGGCAGCGCCTATACGGTCGATCCACCAGCCGTAGTTTCTGTTTCGCATCTCATTCCAGTCGTAAATCGGATTTCCCCAAAGCTGGCCCAGTGGGCTGAAAGCATCAGGCGGACATCCCGCCACCACTGTCGGCTTCTTATTTTCATCCAGAAGGAAAAGCTTTGGATCCTTCCATACTTCGCAGGAATCAAGCGGCACATAGATCGGCACATCTCCGATCAGCCCTATTCCTTTGCTGCGCGCATATTCCCTGAGTTTCTGCCACTGCTTTTCAAATATGAACTGGATAAAGAGGATTTTTTCAATATCCTCCGCAAACTCGTTTCTGTATCTTTCAAGCGTGGCTCCGTCTCTCCACTTGGCTCCTTCGTCAGGCCAATCCTGCCAGGAAACCATGCTAAAATGTTCTTTCAGCATCGCAAAGAGCGCATACTCCTCCAATTTCAGGTTTTCGGCAAGGAATTTTCTAAACTCTTTGGCGCGGAGCTTTTCCGTATTTTCATCGGTATTAAGTTTTTCAAGGCCCCTCCCCGCCGCTTTTTTGAGCAATTTCATGCGGTTTTGATATATCAGGCCATAATCCACTCTGCCCGCGCTTTCGCCCCATGAGACCGCATCCGCTTCTTCCTGTGTGAGGAGCCCGTCCGCAATCAGCATATCAATATCTATCAGATAAGGATTGCCCGCAAAGTCTGATGTACACTGGTACGGAGAGTCGCCATAGCCTGTAGGCCCAAGCGGCAGTATCTGCCAATATTTCTGTCCGGCCTTTTCAAGAAAGTCCACAAATTCGTAAGCCGCCTTGCCCATCGTACCGATTCCGTACGGTGACGGCAGCGCATATATCGGGAGCAAAATCCCGCTCGCTCTTTTCATCATATTTCCCCCTTTCAATAATTATGCCTCAGGCACCTCGAAGATCACGCTTTCGTACGGCCGCAGGTGATAACGCAGCCTGTACTTGTAGCCATCGCATTCACCGTGCTCCGAAATCAGCATGCCATCGTCCGGCTTGAAATCGCCCTTGTCCAGCCCGTCATACGTACTGAATATCTTGCGGTAGGCTCCGTCCACCGGCGCCCCTGCCAGATAGTCATCATACCTGACAGGCGAGAAATTCAAGATCACGAGCAGCGCCCCGTCATAATTCCACGGATTGCGCCTGATATACGAAAACGTGCTGCGCATTGCATCCGAGCGGCTGATCCATTCAAACGTGGTGCTGTTCAGCGCATCCGTATAAAGACACGGATAAGTCCTGTAAATCTCAAGCAGCCGCCTCAGGCTCATCAT
>CAMPBN010000052.1 GCA_946638265.1 uncultured Bacillota bacterium | reverse complement strand
GGTTGCGGCCGGTGATTATTTGGAGCCATGGATGCAGGCGCTGAATGAGATTTCACCCGAGAAGCGGGATTTTGTCACAGTGCCGATTTTAGACGATCGTGAATATGCTGATGAGTGGCTCAGTCAGGATTTTGAAAGGATGGGCTTCAAAGAAGATGCGCCTATGCTGTTTTCACGGAGAGGTGTTCGAATGCGTTCAAAATCCGAGCTGATGATTGCGGTGGCACTTGAAGAAAAGAATATTCCTTTTTTGTACGAGCGGCCTTTGTATCTCAAAGGGCAAATTGAGATGCATCCGGATTTTACAATATTGCGGGCACGGGACAGAAAGGAGATTATCTGGGAGCACTTCGGTATGATGGACAATCCGGACTATCGCGAAAATGCGTTTTCCAAACTGCGGCTTTACAACAAAAGCGGATTTTTTGAGGGCATCAACCTGATATCCACTTTTGAAACCGCGCAAAGCCCACTGGACATCGAGACAATCCGCCGCAAAATCAAGGCTTATATTTAGCAAAATCAAAGTTCGGCTCAAGGAAAATCTGAGCCCGCAAATAAAAATCAAATCATATTCATGACATCGAAAAAGACGCTCCGTTTGGGCGCCTTTTTTATTTCATTATATTCTCCTGCTTCAGGATTTCCAGCAGTTCCTCGTGGGCACGGTGCTGCACATCCGGAAAGGCCCGCAAGAGGCGCCCCATGCCAAAATGCCTTGTGGAACGGAGGCGGGACAGCAGATTGCGCTTGCGCTCCTCGTAGGCATCAACAAAATCGTCGGCCTGGTCGCGCACTTCGGCTTTTGCCAGTGCAGCCTGCAGTTTCACACCTTCCATGCGCTGGGCTGTTTCCAAAGCGTTTTCGCCGATGCGTTTGGAAAGATCGTCACTGACAGTGCGCATGCGGCTACGCATTTCGTCGATTTCTTCCATTTGCCGGTTGAGCCCGGTGACTACCAGCACGGATATGATTACATCTGCAATGAAGGCGGCTGACATGATAATTAACAGTGCCCAGCCCAGGTGCCGTGGCATCAGACCCAGCGCTTTGGTGATTAGCGGATTTACGCCGCGGACAGTCAGCAGTATGCAAAGTCCCCAGATGATGCTGAATTTCAGGCAGATGTAGCCGTGAAAATTCAGAGGCTGATTAGAGTAATCCCACCAGCGGGCGTGGAAAAGCTTGCCCAGCGTCCATCCGCCGACCAGTTCGATGCACGACGCCAGCACTACGCCAAAAGCAAATATCATCAAGGCGTTTTGGCGATAAAGTGACCCCGTTCCCGCTGCTTCCAGCATGCGAAAGACTGTCAACACGCCGATGCCGTAGATGGGGCAGATGGGTCCGTTGAGGAAGCCGCGGTTTACCACAAGCCCTTTCTCCACAGCTTGGTACACCACTTCTGCGCACCAGCCGAGAAAAGAGTAGACGAAAAAATATTCGAGTGTAATGTAGATTATATTTCCCATGGCTCAAGTATATCACACTTGGCGCGCGGTATTGAGATTAATTTTGGGATGTGGCTTTGGTGGGCGAATTTATGTGGTTTCGCAGGGCAATCCCGGGGGGGCTCCGCAAAGCCGACGCACCAAGGAACGGAGGGCTTTAATGGTCGCATGCTAAATTAAGAGGTTCGTGCAAATTAAGAGGTTTGCGTTTCAAAAAATTTACAATATGCATAAATAATAGGAAATTTACAGAGAACCGCTGCGGGAACGGCCACTTTTCTGTAATTTTTTGAAAAGAGCGCTTTTATGGCGCGTTGAGAATCCTGATTTACAGAGAAATGCGTGCAAACCGATGGCTTCTCTGTAAATTTTCCCGGAGTTGAAGGAGCAAAATTGCGGCAGATTCTAAATTACGGAGAAAATGCCTTCGCAGGGTGCATTATTTGTAAGCATTACAGAGAGCAGATGCGCAAAGGTGGCATTTTCTGTAATTTTAAAATTCGCCTATTTGGCAGCAGGGTATTTGGGGTGGAATCCGGCGGATTTACAGAGAAAACACTGTTTGGGGACAGAAAATCTGTAAAAGGCAGTTTCGGCAGGGGAGGATGGATGTGGAAAGCGCGGGCATGCGAGAGCGTGCCTGCTTTTTTATTTCTGAAGGGATAGCGGGAAAGGAAAAAAGCGCTTTGGGGGCCGTGAAAGGGGCGCTTTTTCTCATCATGAATTAAACGATTAAATATATGTTTAATCGTATGGAGCGAGGGTATATATTAAGTAGAACAGAGCAGGTAGCAGATAGCAGATAGCAGATAGCAGATAGCAGGCAGCAGGCTCGCAAGGAGAAAGGAGCGGCAAGCATGGAGATAAAACTTCCACATGACCATGGGATGCATACGGCGGAGCTTTTGCAGGAAATTGACATTCGGCCGGACGATGCGACTTTTGAAAAAGCGGCAGATACATTTTCACTTCTGGCGGATTCGAGCAGGCTGCGCATTTTTACATTGCTTTGCCATACAGAAGAATGCGTGGTAAATATTGCAGCGGCAGTAGGCATGAGCTCACCGGCAGTTTCGCATCATTTGCGGATACTCAAAAGCGCGGGGCTGATCGAAAGCCGCAAGGACGGCAAAGAGGTATATTACAAGCTGGCAGATGATGCAGAGGCAAAATTGCTGCATGTGGCAGTGGACAGCGTTCTGCATATAAAGTGCCCGGAGGACAAAATATAGTTGCCGCGCGGTGTGCGTAAATTAATGTTGCGAGAAAGGTATCGGAATTTCGGCAGTAGGCACTATAAAGAGCGCGTGGAGAAAATGTATGAATTGGAAAAGAGAGCGTGTGGGCGAAATGAATGAATTGGAAAAGAGAGCGCGCGGGCGAAATGAATTTGTTAAAATTTAATTGAAATTCAGGAGGAATAAAATGAAAAGAAGTTACAAGCTGGAGAATCTGGATTGCGCAAATTGCGCGGCAAAAATGGAAGAGGCAATCAACAAGCTGGAGGGCGTGAAGTGCAGCATCACATTTATGACGCAGAAGATTACGCTGGAGGCTGATGATGACAAGTTTGAGGCAGCTTTGAAGGATGCTCAGGCAGTGATCGCCAAGGTGGAGCCGGACACTTTCATTGCAGTGAAGTAGCGTGTTTTGAGAGCGGAGCCGGATGAAGCAAGAGCGAGATGAAGTAAGCGGGGGAAGGTGAAGGATTATGACGAAATCACAGAAAAAGAGGCTGGTGAAAATCATAATTGCAGCCGTTTTGATGGCGGCAGGAATCGCACTGGAAAAACTGGCGCCGGGTGCAGGTGCGGATTTTGTGAATTCGGGAGCCGGTGTGGGGGCGTCGGATGCGCTGAATTCGGCTGCAGGCGCAGATGGCTTGGGAAATGAAACCGGCGGGCGGTTTACGAGCATGGATATTGCGGCGTGGACAGCGCTTGGAATATTCGCGGTCAGCTATCTGGTGGCGGGTTTTGATGTGCTTAAAAAGGCGTTCGGCGGGATTTTCCGCGGGCAGCTTTTGGACGAAAACTTTCTGATGGCGGTGGCTTCGCTGGGGGCATTTGCACTGGGCGAGTACACGGAAGGTACGGCTGTAATGCTGTTTTTCTGCGTGGGCGAGCTGTTTGAAGACTATGCCGTAAATAAATCCAGAGCTTCGATTTCGGAGCTGATGGACATCAGGCCGGACTATGCCAATCTGTATGATCCACTAACGAAAACCGCGAAGGTGGTGGATCCTTATGATGTAAGAATCGGCGATTTCATACAGGTCAAGCCCGGTGAAAAGGTTCCGCTTGACGGCCTAGTCGCGGAAGGAAGTTCTTCCGTTCAGACAGCAGCCATTACGGGCGAATCGGTTCCGAGAGATGTAAAGCAGGGGGATGAAGTGCTTTCGGGCTATGTGAACATGACGGGTGTGCTGGTGCTGGAAGTAGCCAAGGAATTTGACGAGTCCACGGCTTCGAAAATCCTTGAACTGGTGGAAAATGCAGCTTCTTCCAAAGCTGTGACGGAGCGTTTCGTGACCAAATTTGCGCGTGTTTACACTCCGGCAGTGGTGGGAATCGCCCTGCTGCTGGCAATCCTGCCACCGGTAATCACCGGGCAGAGTTTTGGTACATGGATCTACAGAGCGTTGCTGTTCCTCGTAGTGTCGTGCCCGTGTGCGCTGGTGATTTCAGTGCCGCTGAGCTTTTTCGGCGGAATCGGTGCAGCATCAAGTCAGGGAATCCTGGTGAAGGGCAGTAACTTCCTAGAAGCTGTGGCAAATGCCGAAACCATTGCGTTTGATAAGACAGGCACGCTTACCACGGGGGAATTTAAGGTAAGACAGGTGATGAGCGCAGGCAGCGGCAGTTTCAAGAATGTTGAAGGCGACAATTGGGGACTTTTCAGCGACGAGGAAGTAATGGCGCTGGCGGCACATGCGGAATATTTTTCGCCACATCCGATCGCAAAATCCATCCGGGATGCATACGAGGAAAAGGGGGGCAAGCTGGATGAAAGAGCGGTCAGCGAAGTGGAGGATGCGTCCGGTCTTGGCATCAGAGCCAAAGTGAACCTGAGAAGGGACGAGGCCGGCAGCGAAAGCCACACTGTACTGGCGGGCAATTTGAGATTTATGGAGATGCAGGGAGGAGACATCGCCAAATGTGCGCGTGAAGCTGCGAAAGAAGCTGAAGAAAAGGGAATCTCCGGCACGCTGGTGTTCGTGGCAGTGGGCAGAGAATTTGCGGGGCTGATTGCTATCGGCGATGAATCCAAAAAAGACGCGAAAGCTGCTATTACCGGGCTGGAAGCCTGGGGCGTGGAAAAAATCGTAATGCTTACAGGCGACAGGCGTAACGCGGCCGAGAAAATCGCTGCGCAGCTGGGGATCGCTCCGGAAAATGTGTTTGCCGAGCTCCTGCCTTCCGGGAAACTGGAAAAGGTGCAGGCGCTGATAGCGGAAAAGAGCAGTCCGAAGAAAAAGGTGCTCTTTGCAGGCGACGGGCTCAACGACGCACCGGTACTGGCAGGCGCGGATGTGGGAATTGCCATGGGCGCGCTCGGCTCGGATGCGGCTATTGAAGCTGCAGATGTGGTGCTTATGACGGATGAGCCGTCAAAGCTGCTGGATCTGATGGAAATAGCGAAGAAGACTTTGCGGATCTGCAGAGAAAATATCGCCTTTGCACTGGGAATAAAATTTATTATAATGGTGCTGGGAGCTTTGGGACTGGCTGGTATGTGGGCCGCGGTCTTTGCGGACGTGGGAGTGGCAGTCTTGGCAATACTTAATTCCATGAGAGCTCTGAGGTAAGGCGATATGAAAAAAGAAAAACTTAGTGAAATATTGAAAAAAGTGGCGGCGGGGCAGATGAGCCCGGAAGATGCCGAAAAAGAGCTGGAAAGCGCCTCCGTGGCGGACCTGGGGTTTGCCAGGCTGGATATGGACAGAGAACTTCGCACGGGATATCCGGAAGCGGTGTTCTGTCAGGGCAAAACCGACGGGCAAATCGCGGAAATCGTGGCCCTGCTGGCTGAGAAAAACGGTAATGTGATAGCTACGAGGGCGACGAAAGAAAATTTCGAAGCGGTAAGAGCCAAGGTGGGGGATGCCAGGTATCTGGAAGATGCCAGATTGATTTTGGTAGAGAGAAACCCGCTGGAAAAGGCGGAAAAAACCGTTGCTGTGGTGAGCGCAGGTACGGCAGACATACCGGTGGCTGAAGAGGCTGCCTGCGTTGCCGAAATGATGGGTAACCGCGTGGAAAGATTTTACGATGTGGGGGTGGCCGGGATTCACAGGCTGCTGTCCTGCATTGAAGATATCAGGAAGGCCGGAGCGGTCATCGTGGTGGCCGGCATGGAGGGCGCGCTGGCCTCGGTGGTGGGCGGCCTTGTGGAAAGGCCCGTTATTGCGGTGCCCACAAGCGTTGGCTACGGTGCCAATCTTGGCGGACTTTCGGCTCTGCTTTCGATGCTCAACAGCTGTGCCAACGGAGTGGGCATCGTGAATATCGACAACGGATTCGGGGCCGGATATCTGGCCGCCCAGATCAACCGGAGTGATTTTTAATTTAAGAGAATATGTGTATAATATAAGAGATGCGTTTTGCATCTCTTATATTATTTTCCGATATTATATTGCGCGATGTGAATTGCTTTAGGATGCGTGAATCGCGCATATGCATCCTAAAATGAGGTTTTTGTAAAAAAAGATGCAAAATTTTTTGTGTAAATTTCAAATGCTGGAAAAGGATAGGCGAAAACCCAGTGCTATTTTGGTAAAGGAGTAAGCCGATGCCAAAAATGCGCGGAAAATCTTCTAAAAAACCTCAAAAAACGACATCCCAAATGAAAAAATTTCCGAAAAGGGATACATTTTGGCAATCAGGAGACTACAATGGAAAACGTGACAATCGGCATCCTGGCGCATGCGGATGCGGGGAAGACAACTTTATCGGAGGCAATACTCTACCATACGGGCGTGATTCGCAAAGCAGGCAGAGTGGACCATCGGGACGCTTTTCTGGATGGGGACGCCATGGAGAAAAAACGCGGCATCACCATATATTCCAAAGAGGCGAGATTCAGCCTGGGCGGGAAAAATTTTATACTTCTGGATACGCCGGGACATGCGGACTTTTCGCCGGAAATGGAGCGCACGCTTTCCGTGATGGACTATTGCGTGCTGGTTGTCAGCGGTTCGGAAGGCGTGCAGAGCCATACCATGACGCTGTGGAAATTGCTGAAAAGATATAATGTGCCGACTTTTATATTCGTGAACAAGATGGATATGCCAAATGCGGAGAAACTGAGAGTGCTGAGGCAGGTGCAGGTATCATTCGGGGCCGTAGTGACTGAATTTGAAGGCGGCGAGCCGACGGATGAAGAGGAAATGGCACTGGCGTCGGACGAGATGACGGAAGAATTTCTGGAAAACGGAACGGTTTCGGATGCGGCCAGGCGCAGGGCTGTCAGGGAGAGGAAACTCTTTCCGATATGTTTCGGCTCGGCGCTCAAGATGGAAGGAACGGAGGCCCTGCTGGGGCTTCTTGACAGATATTGCACAGGATATAAAGAGCCGAACGGATTCGGCTTGGAAGGAGCGGAAGCAGAGAAAGGTAAGGCGGCGGCCGGGGGCAAGTGCCGCGCGCTGGTCTACAAGGTGACGCACGACGAAAAAGGCGCGCGGCAGTGCCACATGAGAGTGCTCGCGGGCACTCTCAGACCCCGCATGGTACTCCGCGGGCGGGGCCCGGCCGCC
This sequence comes from uncultured Bacillota bacterium, assembly GCA_946638265.1. Taxonomy (GTDB): domain Bacteria; phylum Bacillota; class Clostridia; order Peptostreptococcales; family Anaerovoracaceae; genus UBA3871. The sequence continues at coordinate 292 of CAMPBN010000052.1, read as the reverse complement.
GGAGAAACCGAAGCTGCCGAATGGGCGGAAAAGGTAAACCAGATCAGGCTCTATCAGGGCGGCGGATTTGATGCGGCAGAGAGTGCGGAAGCAGGCGAGATTGCGGCTGTCACCGGGCTGAGCCTGGCTTATCCGGGGCAGATTATCGGCGAGGATGTGCCGGAAGAGCTGCAGGCAGAGGGGCCGGAAATCTTCCCGGCGCTCACTTACAGACTGAAATTTACGGACGGCACGGACGATACGCCGGGGCTGGCGAAACTTAAAATATTGGAAGAAGAAAATCCTATGTATC
>CAMPBN010000051.1 GCA_946638265.1 uncultured Bacillota bacterium | reverse complement strand
TCATACTCACTCTTGGAGATGCCGCCGCCCGCATAGAGTGTCTTGGCGTTTTCGTATGCCTTTTTGGCGTCGCTGTATGCCACTCTCTGGATGTTATACTGGTCCATGATGTCAGAAGTGTCCAGCAGTGCCAGAGTCTGGTCTTTTGTTACATAGTCGCCTTCTTTTACAAGAATTTGTGAGATAGTAAGATTTGCGGACGAATATACGTCTGCAGAGTCGGATCCGACTACCGTACCTTTGACTGTTACGGTGTTTTGAATGTCTGCCACTTCAGCCATGCCTGCGCTGAACTGCGGCATGCCGGCATCGCCGCCGCCTTTGCCAAACAGCGAAAATGCTGCAATGATGATCAGAAGAATAATGGCAATAAAAATAACAGCTTTAACCACTCTTTTCTTTGGTTTTGGCTGTTTTTTCACTGCAGCCCCCGTCGTTTTTTCCATATTTTGGGTGTCGGTGACTGCTTTTTTCTTGAATTTAAACATGGTTGTTTCCCCCTTCTATTGATAAATTCACACAAAAACTCTAATCAAGGGGTATTATAGCACAATGAATAGATATTACAAGAAATAATTTATTTTATTTTTGCACAAAGGTCTTTTATCACTTCTCCTGCTATGATAAGTCCGGCTACTGAAGGCACAAATGCATTGCTGCCCGGCACTTGTCTTCGCTGGGTACATTTTCTGGCAGTTCCCGGAGGACAGATACAATGCGTTCTGCAGGAAATAGTCATATCGTCTATAGGTGTCATGGCAGGCTCTTTTGAATAAACCACCTTCAAAGAATCAACACCTCTTTTCCCGAGTTCCTTTCGCATTACCCTGGCAAGCGGACAGATGGAAGTTTGATAAATATCAGCTACTTCAAATGCCGAAGCATCCATTTTATTTCCTGCTCCCATGCTGGAAATGATAGGTGTTCCCGCTTCTTTGGCGCGCATCACCAGTTCTATTTTTCCTGTTACCGTGTCTATAGCATCCACGATATAGTCATATTCTTTGAAATCAAACTGTTCTGCAGTTTCAGGCGAATAAAAAGTCTTATAAGTAGTCACCTTGCATTTTGGGTTGATATCCTCTATTCTGGCTTTTGCCACGTCCACTTTGTAGTGTCCTACTGTGCTGTGGGTCGCAAAAATCTGCCTGTTGAGATTTGTCAGGCATATCTTATCGTCATCTATCAGATCTAAAGCGCCTACACCACTTCGTGCCAAAGCTTCCACCGTATATCCACCAACGCCGCCTATACCAAAAACTGCCACTCGTGCATTAAAGAGCGCATCCATACCGCCTTCACCGAGCAGAAGTTGTGTTCTTGAAAATTGATTGAGCATAGTTCGTTCCTTTCGCATTGTGTTAGTTTGAACATACTTTAAGATTGTAAATCAAAAGGTTTCAGATTGCAAGAGTTTCCATTCACAGAATGTAAGTAACTCACGGTTAATATGTTTCACGGTTTGAAAACATTAAAATTTTAAAAATGGCAGAGAAAATCACATTTCTCGTTCTTTACTCTGCCATTTTAAGTGCTTTTACTGGCATTTTGCTTTTGAAATACCAATATATAGGTGATTTTCAAGGGTTATAATGGTAAAAACGCCTGCTTTGGAATAATTTAGGCAAATGTTTCACGGAAAAAATGCTAATTTCATGAAAAATGGCAGAGAAAATCGCACTGTATGGCGTTCGCTCTGCCAGCACTAAACATAATACATATTATCGTAACCGCAACGGTCTCTGCTGCCCTAACAGCGCCACTCTTACATAAAAAAGCAGTCTCCTATAAAGGAAACTGCTTCTTAATACCGCTTTTGATTTTAATCCGGAATCACTCCGTCTTCGTCTGCCAGATTTTCAAAATCCGGTTCAGGCATATCCTCTTCTTCGGCGCCGGCTCCGATGGACTTCTTAAGGGAATCCAAAAGCTGGCCTTCCAGACGGTCCATAACGTCCGGATTTGAGAGCAGGAATACCTTCACGTTTTCTCTGCCCTGACCGATACGGTTGCCGTCGTAGCTGTACCACGAGCCTGCCTTTTCGATGAGGCCTGCATCAGTTGCGCAGTCTAAGATATCTCCGGCCTTGGAAATACCTTCGCCGTACATGATATCAAATTCAGCCTGCTTGAACGGAGGCGCTACCTTGTTCTTTACGATCTTAGCCTTGGTACGGTTTCCGAGCATCTGATCTCCGGACTTGATAGTCTCCACTCTGCGCACGTCGATACGCATGGTGGAATAGAATTTAAGTGCGCGGCCACCGGTGGTCACTTCGGGATTGCCGTAAACAACGCCCACTTTTTCACGCAGTTGGTTGATGAATACAACAGCTGTGTGGGATTTGTTGATAACACCGGTAAGCTTTCTGAGAGCCTGGGACATCAGTCTTGCCTGAAGACCTACGTGTGAATCTCCCATACTGCCTTCGATTTCACTCTTTGGTACCAGTGCGGCAACAGAGTCGATAACGACAACGTCCAGTGCGCCGGAACGAACCAGCATCTCGCAGATTTCAAGAGCCTGTTCGCCTGTATCGGGCTGTGATACGATGAGCTCGTCTATATCTACGCCTAAGTTTGCAGCGTAGTCAGGATCCAGCGCATGCTCTGCGTCGATGAAAGCGGCCTTTCCGCCGGCTTTCTGAGCCTCTGCTATGATATGCAGCGTGAGCGTGGTCTTACCTGAAGATTCAGGCCCGTAAATCTCTGTGATACGGCCCTTTGGGATACCGCCGATACCTGTGGCGATATCCAGGCTGATGGAGCCTGTGGAAATGGCCTCCACATTGAGATGGGCCGAATCGTCGCCCAGCTTCATAACAGAGCCTTTTCCGAACTGTTTTTGTATCTGAAGCATCGCAGCTTCTAATGCTTTATCTCTTTCATCTTTGGTAGTAGTCAATGTAATTTCCTCCATGTGTTTGAGAACATATGATTAACAATGTAGAACATCTGTTCCGAAATTAGAATAACCCAAAAAACTCAAACGGTCAAGCACTTTTTCAAATTTTTCACGAAAAAATGCCATAAATTGCGCAAACAGAAATCCCATCGAATATGCTTTTACATTTTACCACATATTACCATTGTTCTTCTTGCTTGTCAACCAGATATTTCCAAAATGATTAAAGCATTGAATTTATCAGGCTCAGCATGGCCAGAACAGTGTAGTTTCTGATATTGTTCCGCTCTCTTCCGAACGCCTGAATCTCTTTTACTACCATGGTGCGGCCGTCTTTTTCCTCACGCAGCAGCACTCCGTGATCCGAAAAGATGGTGAAAGGATTGTTCCCGCCCTCTTTTCCTTTTTTACCTTTTAATATGTCGCTCTTAAACGAAATTCCGATATAAGACTGGCCCACCGGGCATTTTTCGGTGCCGCCGTCAGGCCCTGCCACACCCGTTACGGAAATGCAGATGTCAGCCCCTGTCTTTTCGAAGGTTCCCTGTGCCATCTCTGCGGCAGTCTCCCCGGAGTATTCGGTATATTTTGCCAGCGTGTCTTTTGAAACGCCCAGCACCTTTTCTTTCATTTCATTAGTATAAGTAACAAATCCGCCTCTGAAGACGCTGCTGATACCCGCCACCTGAGTGAGCGCCCCGGCAAAGCTTCCGCCTGTGATACTTTCGGCACAAGCCAGCGAGATTTTCTTTTCAATCAGCTTTTTGCCCGTAACTACGGCCAATTCTTCATCATCTATGCTGTAAACAAAGCTTCCTACTATCTTTTCGGCTTTTTCCAGCATCTCATCCACTGCAGCCTTTGCTTCCGCTTCGGTCTTTCTCTTGGATGCTATGCGGAATGTGGATTCGCCCATTTTTGCATAAGTAGCGATAGTCGGATCCGTCTGGCCTTCTATCAAAGGCAAAAGCTCGGTTTCCAGCTTGGATTCGCCGATTCCGAAAGTGCGGATGCTGCGGTAGAAAAGCACGCTGTCCTGTTTTTCGGCCAGGAACGGACGCACTCTGTTTTCAAACATGTATTTCATCTCACTCGGAGGTCCGGGCATGCAGATAACCATCTTGCCGTTTTCTTCGAGTGCAAAGCCCGGCGCTGTACCTTTCGGATTGTCGAAAATATGCGCGCGTGACGGGAAAAATGCCTGTTTCATATTGTTTTCGGTCATCTTATGACCGCGTTTTTCGAAGTGGGATTTGAGTATCTCCACCTGCTCCGGGAATTCGATGATCTTGTCATTCAAAGCTTCGCACACCGTCTCTTTGGTCAGGTCGTCCTGTGTCGGTCCCAACCCGCCCGTGGTGAGAATCAGGTCGCATTCTTTAAAGATGTCCAGTATCATTTCCTTCAGTCTGGTAGGGTTGTCGCCCACCGTATAGTGGTACATCACATCATATCCCAGCATTTGCAGCTGCTGCGAGAGGTACACAGTATTAGTGTTAGTAATCTGACCGAACAAAATCTCAGTTCCAACCGAAAGTATCGCAGTTTTCATCACATTTCTCCTATCTCTACATTATTACAATTTGAGTATTAAAGTGCGAAGGCGATGCAGATGCCGTCGCGTGTGCTGGCCGATGTGGTGGCAATGTCCAACGAGCCGAACAGGAGTTTTGGCAGCGCGAACGGCGCGTCGGCGTGCTGTTTGAGGGGTTTGTTAGCATGCGAAAAACCCCGAGTCGGGCGCGCCTTCCAAAACTCGTGAGGTGAGTTGAGACAGTGGCCCACTGAGGGGAAAGCCCGCGGGAGGCATTTGCATTGCCGGAGCGATTAAAAACTCGTGATTCGTTACATCGAGAAGCATTGCTTATTCTTAGCCACATACTCGATACCGGAGTACACGGTCATGATGAGCGACGCCCACAGGAAAATCAGCGCTCCCCAGTGCAGCAGAGTGCCGAACATACCTTCAAATTCCGCGCCGGTCAGTATCAGCATCGGCACAGCTATCATCTGAAGTACAGTTTTGATTTTGCCGCTCATGGCAGCCGCGATCACGATGCCTTCGGAAGCAGCCACGGTACGGACGCCGGAAACAACAAATTCGCGCGCCAGTATCACGATCAGCATCCACCCCGGCATTACTCCGTTTTCTATCATCAGACAAAATGCGGAATATACCAATACTTTGTCTGCCAGAGGGTCCATGATCTTGCCAAAATTGGTCACCAGATTGTATTTGCGTGCAATTTTTCCGTCCAGCATATCCGTAAGCGAAGCCAGAATAAACACGGCAAAAGCCGGAATATAGAGCTTCAAAAGATACAGCGCCACAAATACGGGCACGGCAAAAATTCTGGCTAATGTAAGTTTGTTAGGTAAATTCATTTTTTATCCCCCTTATTTGCAAACGCCCACCAGGTCGTAATCAAAGGCATCCGTAATTTCAACCTTCACCATATCGCCGATGTTAAGCTTTTTTTCTGATGTAAAGATGACCGAATTGTCGATTTCCGGAGCATCATATTCCGTACGTCCTATATACGAACCGTCTTCGTCAATCTCATCCACGATAACATCCAGCACTTTGCCGATCTGGGCGCGGTTTGACTCAAGTGAAATCTCCACCTGACGCTGCATGATGGCGTTCACTCTGCGTTCCTTCACGTCAGATCTGACCTGCGGATGCATTTCGGCCGCATCAGTTCCCTCTTCCTTGGAATATGCGAAAACTCCCAGGCGTTCAAATTTCATGTCGCATACAAAATCGTAGAGCTCATCAAACTCCGCCTTTTTTTCACCCGGAAAGCCCACAATGAGCGTGGTGCGTATATGAATGTCAGGCATGGCAGCCCGCAATTTCCCGATCGTCTTTTTGATGGAAGCCTTGGTGGATTTTCTCCTCATGGCTTTCAGGATTTTGTCGGATGCGTGCTGAAGCGGGATGTCGATATAATGGCATATTTTCGGTTCTTTCGCCATCACTTCTATCAGGCGATCGTCTATTCTGTCTTCGTAGCAATAGAGCAGCCTGATCCAGCGGATCCCGTCAATTTTGCAAAGCTTTTCAAGAAGCTCCGGCAGCTTGGATTCCTTGTAGATATCCACGCCATAATATGTCACATCCTGCGCGATCAGGCAGAGCTCTTTGCATCCGCGGCGTGCCAGAGCTTCCGCTTCCGCCATAATATCTTCCATGGGTTTGCTTCTGTAAGCGCCTCGAAGATACGGGATAATACAATAAGAGCATCTGTTATTGCAGCCTTCTGCTATCTTAAGTGTAGCTGTATAAGGATTTTCGTCGAATTTCCGCTTAACATCCACGTCAAATCCGCATGGAATGTGCGTTACATTTTTGATTCGCGAAATCCCTCGCAGTTCTCCGCTTTTTGCCTTTTTCTCTTTTTCAATGCCGTCAAGGATCTCCGGCAGGTTCATATATTCGTTTACACCCAAGATTACATCGATTTCGGGCATTTCCTTGAAAAGTTCATCGCTGTAGCGCTCCGAAAGGCAGCCGGAAACAGCCAGTATTTTGCCGTCTTCGCGATATTCCGCAAGTTCCAGGATGCGCTCAATCGATTCTTTCTTGGCATCATTGATAAATCCGCAGGTATTTAGTATCATCAGCTCCGCATCTTCCGGAGAGCTCACCATACTGTGGCCCGCTTTTTCCATAATGCCCATAGCCACCTGGGAATCGTTGAAATTTTTGGGACACCCAAGGGTTTCTACGTATATTTTCATTTTTTATTCCTCTGTATTCAGGTTTTCCAATTCCTCTTCCGTCATCAATACCTGGCGCGGACGTGAGCCGTCTGCAGGGCCGATAATGCCTCTTGCTTCCATCATATCCACGATACGCGCCGCACGGTTGTAACCGATGCGGAAACGCCTCTGGAGCATGGAAACGCTGGCCTGGCCTGCTCTTACGACAGTTTCGATAGCCTCAGGCAGCAGCTCGTCGGTGTCACCAGGATCGCTTTCCGGCGCATTGGCCCTCTCGATATTGTCCAAAACTTCCGTTGAATATTGAACATCATCGAGCATCTGCTTTTTCACGTGCTCGAGGACATTGTGAACTTCGCTGTCTGATACGAATGCGCCCTGCACGCGGATAGGCTGTCCCATTCCCAGCGGGTTGTAGAGCATGTCGCCCTTGCCCACCAGCTTTTCGGCACCTGTTTTATCCAGGATAACGCGTGAATCTATCTGTGAACTTACCGCAAATGCGATACGTGAAGGCACGTTGGTCTTGATAAGTCCTGTCACTACATCCACGGAAGGTCTCTGGGTAGCTACGATCAGATGCATGCCCGCAGCTCTTGCTTTCTGCGCCAGTCGGCAAATGGATTCTTCCACCTGCGAAGGCGCTGCCATCATAAGGTCTGCCAGCTCGTCGATGATGATAACCACCTGCGGAAGCGCCAGATCCGGCTCCTGATTGGCCTTCACATAGTCGTTATATGAAGCCAGGTCTCTTACCTCCACTTCGGCAAATTTTCTGTAGCGTTCGTCCATTTCGGAAACCGCCCAGTTCAGCGCCGCAGCAGCCTTTGAAGGCTCTGTCACCACCGGAATGAGCAGGTGCGGAATGCCGTTATAATTGCCAAGTTCCACCACCTTCGGGTCGATCAGCACCAGCTTTACTTCTTCAGGACGTGCCTTGTAGAGGATGCTGAGGATGATGCTGTTGA
>CAMPBN010000050.1 GCA_946638265.1 uncultured Bacillota bacterium | reverse complement strand
CCTGACGGATAGCTGAAGTTCAATACCACCATGCCGTTGCCGCGGGTAAAAAGGCTTTCTATATTGGCATCCGCAGGCATCAATTCTCCTACTATGTCAAAGCCGCAAAGCTTGGCCGCTGCGTTCTCGTCTGTGGTACCGCCGGCGTATTCGAAAAGTTTTTTCTTCGACGAATCATAGTAGAAATAGTAGTGCTTCCAGGTGTGGCCTACCATGGACCCGATGTCGGAATCGTAGAAACTGTCATACGAGCTGTCCATGATTCTGAATTTGTCCTCGCCGTCCAGATCCGTCACCACTTCTCCCAGACCTGAGAAAACCGCTTCCCTGGCCTTGCCGTTGGATACATACCATACATGAGAAACTGCCTGGGTCACGAAAAGGTCATCAAAAATCAGGTAGTTGACTCCTCCGATTTTCATTTCGCGGCTGGCAGGCCGGAATCCCATCCCTACGCTTTCGCCCAGCTTGACACAGCCGGATTTTCCCGAAAACCACAGGTCTGCCTCTGCCAAAGTTTCGTCGTCCAGACCTTCTGACGGTTTTCCGATCAAGGCAAATGCGTCTTCTGCGCCGTCACCGTCGTAGTCTCCGTGGCACAGGTATTGAATATCGCTGTCTTTGGCATCGGAAGCCTCTAGCAAATTGGCAACCAGCGCTTCCGTGGTATCTTCTGCATTTTCGATTGCCGAATCCGTGGAGGCATCATCGCCGGCTTCCGAGCCCTTGCTGCTGCCGCTGCATCCCATGACCAAAACTGCGCAAAGTGCGCATATCAGTAATGTAAAAAGTTTCTTCTTCATGTTAGCGCCCTCGCTTTCTTTTGATTTCACGCTGCCTCAAGTTTATACCAATTTCCACGTTTTGAAAATATCAAATTCCGCAAGCATTTGTAAATGCCGGTGCTTCGCTTGTTGCAAAATATAAAAGAGTTGACCGGGCATAATAATACGGCTATAATTAATGTATAAATTTAATAGAGGCGTGATGTTTTTAAATCTTTAGTTCTATTTGAGCGCATTTATTTCTGCAGATGCAAGTTTGCTTTAGTAAATGCTTGCAGATAGAGAAAAATATTTAAATTCATGCTGATGCAGGGATTACTCTATATTCTATATGAAGTAGTCTGTTTTGCGTTAGCTGTATTATGCCTCGTAGTCTAAACTAGGAGGTTTTTCTTATGGAAAAAAACGAATTTGGAAAAGAAATTTTTGAGAATATGGTTTCTGAACAGATTGGAGGTTACAAGTTTAAGAATCCATTACTGCTAAGACAAGCATTTGTGCGAAAGTCCTATACCGAGGAAAATGGCGGAGAAAATAACGAAGTCCTGGAATTTATCGGGGATAAAGTTTTGGACATAGCCGTAGTTCGCTATTTGACGGCAAAATTCGGAAATGACTTGCACGTTTACAAAAAAGTTCCACAAGTATTTAAGGCTAAGTATAAGCCCAAGGAATTTACATGTAGTCTTAATGAGGGGGAACTCACCAAGTTAAAGCAAAAGATGGTAGAGAAGAAAGCGCTGGCTAAAAGGATTGACGAGCTTGGATTGGCGCAGTTCTTGATAATGGGAAAGGGCGACGAAAAGCAAAACATGTCTGAGGCGATGTCAGTAAAAGAAGATCTTTTCGAGGCATTACTTGGAGCGGTAGCTTTGGATAGCAATTGGGATTTTGAAGAAATTAAAAACGTGGCAGAAATTATGCTAAATCCGGATAGCTTCCTTGACAATGGCGAGGAGTCAGATTATGTCGGGTTGATATATGAATGGGAAGAAAAAAAGAATGCTACAATTCCGCTTTTCAAATATGATAAGTACCATGACCCGATAGTCGATATATGCAGGGGCCCGAGAGTGGAGCCGTATGTAGAATCGGGCAATCATTCTGACTGGAAATATGAGGCTAAATTAAAAATTTCAATAAGTGAAGTGCCTTTTGCAGGATATGGGGTCTCGAAGCATGAGGCTCGGAAAATGGCATGTAAAAATGCGTATCAATGGCTGGAAAAGAATAATTTATTGTTCTCCATAGCCGATGAACTGGAAAATCCTAATGTGGAAGATGCCATAAACCAGTTGGAAATACTGGCGCGCAGAGGATATTTTGACTTGCCGGAGTATTCGTATGAGGAAAAACATGATTCCGATGGAAATCCGGTATGGCAAGTCGAATGCTGCATAGAAGGCGAAGGGAAGCATTTTATCGTCGGGGGCAAGTCGAAAAAAACTGCAAAAAAAGAGGCAGCTTTCAGGATGCTGAAGTATATGCTCGAAGCCAAAAACCTCTAAAGAGGTACTGTAGTTGACAATATGGCATATATGCCATATAATATATGAAAGGAGAACCAGGTGGCTAATTTCACTGTTAAGCCGTATGAAAAGGAGAACGGCGAGATTCCGGTCGAAGAGTTTTTGGATGACCTTGATATCAAAATGCGGGCTAAAATGTACGGATTGCTGAAAGTATTACAGGATAAGGGGAATTTATTAAGGGAACCCTACAGCAAACACATTGATGACGGGATTTTTGAACTGCGATGCAAATTTGGAAATAATATTTCAAGAGTGATGTACTTTTTCTATTTCGGTAATGAAATAATTTTAACAAACGGGTTTATAAAAAAGTCACAAAAAACACCTAAACGTGAAATAAAGCTGGCAAAAGAGCGGAGAAAAGATTTTTTGGAAAGGATGGGAAATCATGAAAACGCTGGACGACATGCTCGCGGAGCAGTTAAAGAATGAGGATTTTCGCAAGGAATATGAGGCTATTCAGCCGGAGATGAATGTTATCAGAGCGATGGTAGATGCAAGAACATCTATGAATCTCACGCAAAAGGAACTGGCTGAGCGCACAGGAATTAATCAGGCGGATATTAGCAAGCTGGAGAATGGCACCAGAAATCCCTCAATTAACCTTTTGAAAAGACTTGCGGAGGGAATGGATATGGATCTTCGGATTGAATTCGTTCCTAAAAAGAAAAATCAAATCCCATAGAAAAGGAAGCGGAGGAGCGAAAGCGCCTCTGCTTTTTTATGAAAATTTACACATCCGAGCCGGTGCTTCTTTTGCCTTGAATGTTGGCAAGCAGCGGGTTTTGTGATACACTATAGCGTGGTGCAGAAGCTAGACGCGGGGCTCGAATTTTGCGAGGACGAGAGGTGCTGCAAACTGTGGAAGAGTAGCGCGTGTAGTGGCAAAAGAAAGGCTTATGTGGTGAAAAATATATTCTTTACAGTTGAATATGACGGCACAAACTTCCACGGCTGGCAGAGGCAGCCGAATGCGAGGACCGTGCAGGGAGTGCTGGAAGAGGCGCTGACCGGGATACTGGGGCAGCCGATTTCTATCGACGGCACAAGCCGCACGGATGCCGGGGTTCACGCCCTGGGGCAATGCGCCACATTCCGGGCTGATTTCGCATTGCCTGTGGACAGGCTGATGATGGTACTGAACCACCGCCTGGCAGGAGGCAAGCATACTGAAGACCTTTCTGATGTGCGAGTTACCTCGCTTAGGGAAATGCCTGAAGGCTTTCACGCGAGATTCAGCTGCAAGGGTAAAAAATATGTATATAGAATTCTGGCGGGCGGCGAGAAAAGGGTTTTCGACAGAAATTACTATTATCTGCTGCGGGAGCCGCTGGATACAGGTGCCATGCGTGAAGCTGCGAAACACATAGTGGGAACCCACGACTTCAAGTGTTTTCAGGCTGCGGGTGGCGAAGAAAAAGAAACAACGGTGCGCACTGTCACATCGCTGGAGATATTTTGTGAAGAGCGGCTGAGCGCGGACTCCGAAAGCGGGAGCAGCTGCGAAGGAGACGCGAGCAACGGCGGAAAATCTCGCGGCCTGCGGCAGGACATACGCATCGAAGTCAGCGGCGACGGATTCCTTTATAATATGGTACGCATCATAACAGGCACATTGGTGGAAGTGGGACAAGGCAAGCGGACGCCTGACAGTGTGGCCGCAACCGTTGCAAGCTGCGACCGCACGACAGCAGGGCATACGGCCCCTCCGCAGGGATTGTACCTGGCGGAAGTATATTTTCAAAGCTTATAGGAATCGTTTGGGTGATGCGGAGCAGTAGGAGCGGTAAGAACGATACGAGAAATTGAATGGCGCAAGTCATTGGAATTTGATGAAACAGAAAATAGAAAATAGGAAATAGCACAAAAAACGGTAAAATAATACGAGGAGAAAGAAATGGACAAGAGACCAAGCTGGGACGAGTATTTCATGGAAATGGCGGAACTGACCGCTCAGAGATCCACATGCCTGCGCAGACACGTGGGCGCCGTTATCGTTAAGGACAAGCATGTGGTGACCACAGGCTACAACGGCGCGCCGAAGGGCATCAAGCACTGCGCAGAGCGCGGCGGCTGCCTTCGCGAGGAAAGAAACATTCCAAGCGGCGAGCGCCACGAGCTTTGCAGAGCGCTGCACGCAGAGCAGAACGCCATCATCCAGGCAGCCGCCCAGGGTGTCAGCGTGGAAGGCGCCAGCATTTATGTAACGCACCAGCCGTGCGTAATCTGCGCCAAGATGATCATCAACGCAGGTATCAAGCGCATCGTGGTTCGGGAGGGGTACCCGGACGAACTGGCGGTGGACATTCTCGAAGAAGCAGGCATCCGCGTAGTGAAGTTCGATACGGACAAGACTCTGCCGGACAGCGTGCTGTAGAGAGCGTTGCGAAACAGAATTTGCAGGCGTTTGCGCGAAAAAGGGCGCAGGCCGGTAAATATTAAAAAATGTGTGATTAGAGGAGAGTAATAATGGATTTTTACGGGAGTTTCCTGATTGTGTTTTTTGCGGCGCTGGTGTTATCGCTGATATTTACGCCGGTGGCCATTTCCCTTGCGCCCAAAATCGGCGCGGTGGATATACCAAAAGACAATAGGAGAATGCATACCAAGCCAATGCCAAGATTCGGCGGAATGGCCATATTTATAGGAGTTATCGCTGCTCTGCTGGTGGTAATTTTTGTGGCTGAGCCGATGCTGGACGATTATATGATTTCCCATGGCAAGCATGCCGGTTTTGATCAGCCGATGGATAAAATGTGGGGTCTCATCGCAGGCGGCATTCTGATTTACATTCTGGGCGTGGTGGACGATCTTAAAAATTTACCTGCCAAGGTGAAATTTCTGGGACAGATGGTGTGTGCGGCAGTGGTGTGGTGCTTTGGCATCCGCATCAGTTTTGTGGCATTTTGGTTTATTCCTTCCCATCTTTTCTTCGGAAATGCAATCTCATTTATCATTACAATCATCTGGATTGTGGGTATAACAAATACGGTAAACCTGATTGACGGGCTGGACGGTCTGGCTGCAGGAACTTCGGGCATCGCATCTTTTTGCCTGGCATACGCAGCCTACATCCACGGCTCGTACCTGGCGGCCCTGTCGTTCCTGGCTATTGCCGGTGGTGCGCTGGGTTTCCTCAGATTCAATTTCCACCCGGCCAAGATATTTATGGGTGACGGAGGCTCGCTCTTCCTGGGCTTCATGCTCTCTACCGTGTCCATCATCGGTGTGGCCAAGAGCTCCACGCTGATTGTGCTCATCGCGCCTGTGCTGGTGCTTTGGGTGCCTATCTTCGACACGGCATATGCCATCCTGCGCCGAATGGCCAACCACAGACCGATAATGGAGGCGGACAAGGGACACCTGCACCATCGACTTATGGCGGCGGGCTTCGGGCAGCGCCGCAGTGTATTGATGCTCTACGGTGTCAGCGCCATCATGGGAGTGGCTTCGGTGCTATATTCCAGACAGCTTTTTGTGGAATCGGTCGGACTCTTCGCAACGGCCTGCATGTACATCTACATCTTCCTGACAGACGCCAATAACGGCAGACTTTCGCTCAAGGGCGTCAACACCCGGGAAATCGAGAAAGAAGAGAAGAAGCAGACCGCGAAAGCTGCAGAAAATAGCTAGAAATATCTAATAAAGAGTGGCACTATTAACGAGACAATATTCATATACAGAAAGGCAGAAACTATGAAAATACTTTCAGTTTTTGGAACCAGACCGGAGGCGATAAAGATGGCGCCGCTGGTGAAGGCATTAAATGCAGACCCGGACATCGAGTCCATCCTCTGCGTAACAGGCCAGCACAGGGAGATGCTGGACCAGGTGCTTCAGCTTTTCGACCTGAAGCCCGACTACGACCTGAATCTGATGAAGCAAAACCAGACCATCAGCATGATCACTGCAGGCGTCATCAATGGCCTTGACGATATTCTGAACAAGGAAAAGCCGGACATGGTGCTGGTTCACGGGGATACGACCACCACTTTTGCCACGGCTCTGGCGGCTTTCTACCACCAGAATGCGGTGGGGCATGTGGAAGCGGGACTTCGTACATACGACAAATATTCCCCTTATCCGGAGGAAATCAACCGTGTTCTTACAGGCCATATTGCCGATATGCATTTTGCTCCGACCGAGCGAAATCGTCAGAATCTGCTCCGCGAAGGGATAAACGACAACGACATCTTCCTCACAGGCAACACCGTTATCGACGCGCTGCTTGATGTAACATCCAAGCCATACGAATTTGAGGACGAAACACTGAAAGCTCTGGACTTCGAGGGCAAGCGCGTGATTTGCGTTACCTGCCACCGCAGAGAAAATCTGGGCGAAAATATGGAGCACATTTTTGGCGCGCTCCGTCAGATTGCCGATGAATTTGAAGATGTGGAAATCGTTTATCCGGTACACCTGAATCCGAAAGTTCGCGACATTGCAAACCGCATACTTTCAGGCTCTGACCGCGTTCATCTGATCGAGCCGCTGACTTACCAGCCGTTCTCCAACCTGATGGCCAAATCCTACCTGATCGTCACCGACTCCGGCGGCATCCAGGAAGAAGCTCCGGCACTCGGAAAACCTGTTTTGGTGGTAAGAAAGGAAACCGAACGTCCTGAAGCAGTGGAGGCAGGTACTGTCAAGCTGGCCGGCGTCGAGCAGAAGACCATCTACGAAATGACCAAACAACTGCTTACAGACGAAGGCGCATACCGCGAAATGGCGCATGCTGCCAACCCTTATGGCGACGGCCATGCGTGTGAACGCATCGTGAAGGCGCTCAAAGAAAGACTTCTGTAAGAGCAAAAAGATTAATAAATACGCAAAGAAAGCAGCCTTGTTCAGAATATTTTGTTGATTTTGCGCTGTTTTTTTGGTATAATCTGTCTGAAAGTGGAAGTGAGGTTGATAATGGTGACGACCGAGATTAGCATCTTAACAGACAGACAGACAGACAGACAGACAGACAGACAGAATAACTGTGCCCTTTTTGGCACAAAATCAACCGACATATTTGTGACATAAACCGTTGAAACTTACGGGGAGCTTTGCCCTGTAAATTTCAGCGGTTTTTTATATATAAATCATCTTTTGCGGCAGCCTGAAAAACTGCCAATAGACTAGAAAAAGGAGAGAAAGCTTATGAAAGTGAAAAAGAGAAAATTGTTAAGTATCTTGCTCAGCCTGGCAATGGTGATAGGGCTGATGCCGGCGATGAGCCTGACGGCGTATGCCACGGACACTCTGACGGTTGACGATTTATCGACTGCAGTGGGGGATGCTACATTTACAACAGGCGGCGTTCTTACTGTCAAAAATGTTGATGTGGGATTGGCGCAAGTCAGTATTTATGGAGGAAAGTACGCAGCTCGAGATTTAGCATATAATCCCGCAGATGGAAAGTATC
>CAMPBN010000049.1 GCA_946638265.1 uncultured Bacillota bacterium | reverse complement strand
GTCCGAAGGTGTGCCGATCATACGACGCGATACGCAGAGATATCTGCGTTTCATAAAAAGCGCCGTATCCACCATTTCCTGTGTAAGAGACACTGCTTCGTCCACTGCCTCTATATTTTTGATTCCTTTGATACCTGCGTCCGGCTCTTCCTGAACCGACACCACGTATCCGTCATGCAGGCGGCTTCCTCTGCCAAAAGGCACCTTCACTGCGGCACCAGCCTCCAGCTCCATGCCTTCGGGAACGGCATATGTGTACACGGCATCTGTATGATCTGTTTTGTTGTCTATGATTACACCTGCGTACATTGCCACCTCACGCCTGCCGCAAAATTACAGCAGGAAAATGTTATTGTCTCTGCATTCCTTCATCATATCCTCAGGCCATACGGAAACCTGTACTTCTCCGATGTGAGCCTTCCTCAGGAAATACATACAAAGTCTGCTCTGTCCGATACCGCCGCCGATGGAATACGGCAGACGGTCGTGAAGGATATCGTCGTGGAAAGGAAGGTTCTTTCTGTCCTCGGCGCCTGCAGCCTTCAGCTGGCGCTCCATCGCATCCGCATCCACACGGATACCCATTGACGAAATCTCAAAAGATCTTCCGAGAACTTCGTTCCAGAGAATGATATCTCCGTTCAGTTCCCAGTCGTCATAGTCAGGAGCTCTGCCGTCATGACGCTCGCCTGAGCGGAGTGCCCCGCCAATCTTCTTGATAAATACGGCACGCTTTTCTTCCGCGATCAGGTCTTCTCTTTCTTTTGGCGTCTTGTCCGGCCATCTGTCTTCCAGCTCCTGCGAAGTGATGAAGAAAATCTCGTTAGGAAGCTCTGTCTGAATGTCCCGATAAAGTCTGTTTACATAGTCTCCCAGGTTTTTCACCGCATTGTAGATGGTCACTACAGTCTCTTCGAGATACTCATCCGTTCTCTGCTCCTTTGTGATAACCTTCTCCCAGTCCCACTGGTCCACGTAGATGGAGTGAAGATTGTCCAGTTCCTCGTCGCGCCTGATGGCGTTCATATCTGTATAGATACCGTGACCTGCAGGGATGTTGTATCTGCCCAGGGCCATTCTCTTCCACTTTGCCAGAGACTGAACCACTTCCACATTGGCCTCGTTCATGTCCTTTAGTGTAAACTGCACTGTTCTTTCAACGCCGTTCAGGTTGTCGTTGAGACCGCTTTCAGGCGTTACAAAGAGCGGTGCGGACACTCTGCGAAGCTGCAGTCCGTAAGCAAGCTCCTGCTGGAAGAAATCCTTGATCTTTTTGATAGCCCTTTGGCTTTCCATATAATCGATGACCGGTGTATAACCTTCCGGAATAATTAACTTTGACATACTTTATTTACCTCCATATCTCTTTTGGGCCTACTTTTCCTTGTCTCTTGCAAAATCGCAGCCGCAAAAATGCTGCCTGTAAAGCCCATACTCCTTTGACATCTCAATGCTGCGCTGATAACCCGCCTGCTTTTTGAAATCGCGGTCCAGCCAGCTCAGTCCGTTCTGCTGTGCCAGTTCCATGCCGATCTTAGTGATCAGCTTGTAATTCTTGTAGGGGCTCACTGTGAGCGTAGTCCCAAAGGTCTGTATTCCAAGCTCTGCCGCTTTCTCCGCTGTCCGTGAAAGTCTCAAACGGAAGCATTGCTCGCAGCGAAGCCCGCCTTCAGGTTCACTCTCCAGGCCCCTGGCCACCTCATAGAACGAATCTGTGTCGTAATCCCCTTCTATAAAATTTATGTGTGCTCCCAGAGGATTGTTTGCGTTGTACGCTTTGATAAAATCTTTCTGCACCGTTTTGCGCAAAAGATATTCCTCCGGGTCTGTGATATTAGGATTGTAATAAAAGACAGTGACGCTGAATTCTTCGATCAGCCTTTCCAGCACGGATGTACTGCAAGGGCCGCAGCAGCTGTGAAGAAGCAGCGGCTCTTTTTTGAGAGCTGCGTCGCACATGCTGCCGGAAAGTGTTTCGCTTTCGGCTGCGCTGCTTGAAATATTCAGCATTGTAGGCTTTGCTTCCCTAGTCATTTTCTTACTCCTAAGCTCATTTGATATTGCGGAAAATAAATGCTAGAATAACCTTGTTTTCAAAGTTATTTTGAAAAAGAGCAATACTCCCGCTATCTTAATAAACACCTTAGAATTATATCACAAATTTAAATCACAGTAAACGAAAAACAGTGTCCAAAAGGGAAATTACAGATAACCTCCCCTTTGCTCATATATTCTCGGTAATCATTACAGAGCGCAGTACCGGCGAACGCACTTTATCTGTAATTCGCCAATTGACACATATTTATCACGTCAATTAAAGGAAATTTTACAGAGAGTGCAGCTGTTTCCTCGCTTTTTTCTGTAAATCCGGAATTTCGCCTCTTTGCAAAAGCCTTATTATCGAAAATTTACAGAAAAGCGGTCTTTTCAACATCAGCTCTCTGTAAAATTACCACTATTTATTTTTACTGTAATTTTTTAGGTAATGAGTTGTTGAGTTGTTGAGTTGTTGAGTTGTTGAGTTGCTGAGTTGCAAAGAACAAGGAATATTGGATCTCCGAAATCAAAATTTTGTGCTTAAAAAGGTAATCAATATGAACAAAAATAGCTGTAAAAACAGGGCTGCGGGGAGCACCCCGCGGATTAATATGATAGGCGCGTACCTGAAGGAGCTCTTCGGCGAGAAAGTGGTGAAGCTTTCCCTCGACGGCGGTTTCACATGCCCAAACCGCGACGGCAGCAAAGGCACGGGCGGCTGCATTTTCTGCTCTGCGGACGGCTCAGGTGACTTCGCTTCGGATATCCCCGGGCAGATGAAGCTGCTTTCGGATAAATGGCCGCGGGCAAAATACATTCTGTATTTTCAGGCGCACACCAATACATACGCGCCTGCAGGTGAGCTTCGCGCAAAGTTCGGTTCGGCGCTCTCCTATCCTTTTGAGGGCGGCGCGCCCGTCGGTATCGCCATCGCCACACGTCCGGACTGTCTCGCGGACGATGTGCTCGACTACCTCTCCGAACTGAATGAGCAGACGTTTCTCTGGGTCGAGCTGGGCCTGCAGACAGCCCGTGACGATACCGCCGCCCTGATCAACCGCTGCTATCCGCGCGCCGTCTACGAAGACGCAGTCGCGAAGCTCACCGCCCGCGGCATCCCCGTAGTGACGCACCTGATCTTCGGACTGCCCGGCGAATCCAAAGAAGACATGCTGGATTCCGTCCGCTATGCAGCGCAGCCGCTGCGGGAGCCGTTTCCCGGAAACCGCTATCTGCCGGCGTCAAAGCACATCTTCGGTCTGAAATTCCATCTTCTAAACATAATAAAAGGCTCCCGCATGGAGAACCTTTATCCCGGCTATGTGCCGTTTGATTCAATTGAAAGCTATATCGAACTGGTTACGGACGCACTCCGCATCGTACCGCCGGACATCACCATGCACCGGCTCACAGCCGACGCTGCCCGCAGCCTGCTGATTGCCCCCGAGTGGAGCTACCGCAAGCGCACCATACTCAATGGCATAGAGGCCCGCATGCGGGCTCTGGATGCCTTCCAGGGCGATATGTACGAATAAAAATATCCCAAGCCGCAAACTCTGCAGCCTGGGATATTTTCTTTTTATAACTTATTGCTCTTATTTGCTCTGTTTGAGTATCTCGAGCAGATACTCCCATGTACGCTTTGTGGAGGAAATCGAAAGTTTTTCCGCAGGTGTGTGCACGGACTGCATGTCCGGTCCGATGGACACGGCATCGAAGTCCTCACCCAGCTTGCCTGCAAAGAAACCGCACTCCAAACCAGCGTGAATGGCTTCCACCAACGGCTTTTTGCCAAACATCTTTTCGTATACGGATACGCATGTATCGCGAAGAGTCGAATCCTTTCTGAATTCCCAGCCCGGATAGTAGAGAGAATAATCGATACGGCCACCCAAAGCCTCAGCAGATGCGCTCAGGCGGTCCTGCAGATATTCCATACGACTCTGAACAGAGGATCTGAGCGCATAAGTCGCAGTCATTTCCCCTTCTTCCAAACCCACGATACCGATATTCAGGCTGGTTTCCACCAATCCTTCGATATCCATGCTCATATTCTGTATGCCGTAAGGTGCTGTCAAAAGGAATGCGATCATTTTTCTGCTGTCTTCAGGCTTTACGGCATCAAATTCACCTTCTCCTGCCTTTTCCGCTTTTACAAAAACTCCCGGATCGGATGTCTTATATTCGTTCTTCAGCACTGCATCCAGCTCTTTCACAGCCTTTTCCAGAGCAGCGCCGTCCTTTGCCACTACTTCGGCACAGCATTCCATGCAGATAACATTGTCCGCATTTCCGCCGGAAAGAGCAGCGATGGCCACTTCAGTCTTCTTGGCGATCTCAGAAAGAGCTCTGCCCATCAAAACGTTGGCATTACCGAGTTCCTGATTGATGTCAGATCCGGAATGTCCGCCTGCAAGGCCCGCTACCTTCAGGCTGTACTTTGCGCCCTTCGCCTTTGCCTTTGCAACAGGCAGGTGCAGGATACCGGTGATACCGCCTGCGCAGCTGACAGTGATGATGCCTTCCTCTTCAGAGTCCAGATTTATCATCTTGCGGCCTTTCAGCAGCTTTTCATCAAAGCCTTCCGCGCCTTCGAGTCCCGTCTCTTCGTCCACGGTAAATACGCACTCCAGTGCAGGATGTGCATACTCCTTGGACTCGGCCAGTGCCAGCATCATAGCCACTGCAATGCCGTCGTCACCGCCCAGGGTGGTGTCCTCGGCATAGAGCCAGTCGCCGTCAACAGCCAGCTTCAGAGCTTCTTTTTTCATATCGATATTTTTGCCCGGTGCCACTGTGCACACCATGTCCATATGTCCCTGCAGGATGATGGGCGCTGCCTTTTCATATCCTGCGGATGCCGGAATTCTGATCACTACATTTCCAAGCTCATCCTGTGTGTAGTCCAGTCCCTGTCCCTTGGCACAGCCTGCCAGATAGTCGCTGATTTCCTTGGTATTGTACGAACCGTGAGGGATCCTGCTGATCTCCTCAAAATAATGAAACACTCTCTTTGGTTCAAATTCACTGATTTTCTGCATACGCGTTCTCCTTTTCACAATTGTTTTGTTCACAATTCAGTATCTATTATACCATAAAAATCCGTTCGGAAACATCTTGCATTCCGTATTGCAAGATGCAAGTTTTTCCATGTTTATTTACACAGAATCGTCATTATATTTCCAATATAGCCAAAAGCCTTGAAAAAATCGGGGGTTTACTATAAAATAGCATTGCAATATTCATAAATTATGAAAGGAGTAAAAATAATTATGGATAAGAAAAAGAAATTTTCATTTCCTTCCGCCTACACGGTGCTCTTCATCGTTATGATCATCGCGGCTATCCTCACTTATGCCATTCCGGCCGGTGAGTATTCCAAGCTGACTTATGACAGCGACAGCGATGTGTTCGTAGTAACAGCACCTGACGGCAGCGAAGAGACAATGGAAGCCACTCAGGCCACTTTGGACGAGCTGAACGTTAAGGCAGAGCTCGAAAGCTTCAAAGAAGGCAACATCACAAAGCCAATGGCTGTAACAGGTACCTATGTAGAACAGGAACAGAACGGTCAGGG
Source organism: uncultured Bacillota bacterium (assembly GCA_946638265.1). Taxonomy (GTDB): domain Bacteria; phylum Bacillota; class Clostridia; order Peptostreptococcales; family Anaerovoracaceae; genus UBA3871. Next base: position 2,121 of record CAMPBN010000049.1, on the reverse strand, counting down.
AGTATTTGACTTCCTCCTCTCTATTCCTAACGGTGTTTACGACTGCGTCGACATCATCTTCTTCATCTTCATGATTGGTGGTACCGTAGGAATCGTTAACTACCTGGGCGTATTCAATGCCGGAATTTCCGAGCTTGCTCGCGTTTCCAAGGGTAGAGAACAGGTCATCATCGCCGTTGTTTGCTTCCTGATCTCTCTGGGTGGTACAACATTCGGAATGTGCGAAGAAACAATCGCATTCTACCCTATCCTCATTCCTATCTTCCTGAAGACAGGATATGATGCAATGACAGGTGTAGGCGCTATCTGGTGCGGTTCCGCTATCGGATGCATGTTCTCCACAGTAAATCCTTTCTCCGCAGTAATCGGTTCTTACGCTGCAGGTATCAGCTTCAACCAGGGACTTCCGTTCCGTCTGGCAGGTCTGATCATCGGCGTTATCATCGCAATTGCATTCATCTTCCGTTATGCTGCAAAGGTAAAGGCAGACCCTACCAAGGGTATCAACTACGAAAACCACGAGTGGACTCTGGAGCACTTCGGTATGCCTGAAGATGTTAAGAAGATGACCGGCCGTGACAAGCTGATCCTCCTCATCTTCTTCGCAACATTCGTTGTAATGGTATACGGCGTAGCTAAGCTGGATTGGTGGTTCGGCGAAATGGCTGCCCTCTTCCTGGTATCCGGTATCATCATCGGTATCATCGGCGGCATGAACGAAAAGACTATCGGTACAGAATTCATCAACGGAGCTTCCGACCTGGTAGGCGTTGCTCTGGTTTGCGGACTTGCCCGTGCAGCTAACATGCTGCTGACCAGCGGTAAGGTTTCCGACACTCTGCTGTACACAATGTCCGGCTGGGTAGAAGGCATGAACCCTATCCTGTTCGTAATCACTATGATGGTAATCTTCATCATCCTTGGATTCTTCGTAGCATCCACATCCGGACTGGCCATCCTCTCTATTCCTATCATGGCGCCACTGGCTGACGCTGTAGGTCTGCCGAGAGAGCTGATCATCTCCGCATTCCTTTATGGGCAGGGCCTGATCAACCTGATCACACCGACAAACATCATTCTGCCGGTACTGTCCATGACGAATATTTCTTACGACAAATACCTCAAGTGGGTAGCACCGCTCTTCGTAATGCTGGCTGCTCTTGGTATCGTAATGCTTATCGTAGAACTTCAGTTCTGCTAAACTAAAAACTATAACACTAAATATTTTTTAAAAAACACATAACAAAAAAGGGCATTCGCACAGAATGTCCTTTTTTTAGTCTTTCTTCAGCGGCTTCTCCACGGGCCTGGTTTCCTCCGGGCCCATGCGTCCGTCGTTGTAATGCTTTCTGCAAAGAGAAACGTACATGTCGTTGCCTCCGATTGCAATCTGGTCGCCCTCCTTTACAAACTTTCCGTTTTCAAATCTGGCTACCATGGTGGCCTTACGCCCGCACCAGCAGATAGTTTTGATTTCCTCGATCTTATCAGCATATACCAGCATATAATAAGAACCTTCGAAAAGCTCGTTTCGGAAGTCGTTTTTCAGGCCATAGGCCAGCACCGGAACATCGAAGCTGTCAACAATTTCAGTCAGCTCCTGGATGTGATGCTTGCGTAAAAACTGACATTCGTCTATAATCACGCAATCAATCGGTTTTTTATCGTTTTCTTCCATGAACATGCTCAGGATATTGGTGTCATCCTTTACGATGTTGGCTTCTTTCTGAAGGCCTATGCGCGAAGATATCATCCCCACGCCATAGCGGTTGTCCACCGCAGGTACCAGCAGGAGCGCTCTTTTGCCCCTCTCCTCATAGTTGTAAGCCACTTTGATGGCTTCAATCGATTTGCCGGCATTCATCGTGCTGTATCTATAATAAAGCTGTGCCATATTTTCTCCTCCTTTGGGCAGCCTTGCCGCCGCACCTCTACTATACTAAAATTCCGTGCCGGCTTCAAGACCAATTATTTAAGTTTATAAGGTAAGGCCACCGACACTTTTGAGCAAAAAAAAGCAGCTCCTCGGACTTAAGTCAGCAAGAAACTACCTTTGTTGAAGAAGTGGTGCCCAGAACCGGAATCGAACCAGTGACACGAGGATTTTCAGTCCTCTGCTCT
>CAMPBN010000048.1 GCA_946638265.1 uncultured Bacillota bacterium | reverse complement strand
TACCAGATGGTGGAGTTTCAGCATGTACATGTATCCGACGGTGACAGGATTGTCGAAATATTCGCCTGTACGACCGTCTCTGAGTCTCATCTTACCGGTATCGCTGTATCCGGACTCGACGAGAAGTTCTCTGATATCTTTTTCGGTAGCACCGTCAAATACCGGTGTGGAAATATACCAGCCTCTGCTCTTTGCAGCCAGACCCAGGTGAACTTCGAGTACCTGTCCTACGTTCATTCGGGAAGGTACGCCCAATGGGTTCAGCATGACCTGAAGCGGCTGGCCGTTTTCCATGAACGGCATATCCTCCTGCGGCAAAATACGGGAAACTACACCCTTATTACCGTGGCGGCCGGCCATCTTGTCGCCCACCTGCATCTTACGCTTGGTGGCGATATAGCATCTTACTACCTTGTTTACTCCCGGTGGCATTTCGTCGCCGGTTTCTCTTGAGAATACGCGAACGTCCACGATGATACCTGTTTCGCCGTGAGGAACGTGGAGGGAAGTATCTCTTACCTCTCTTGCCTTCTCGCCGAAGATGGCACGAAGGAGTCTTTCCTCGGCAGTCAGGTCGGTTTCGCCCTTTGGAGTAACCTTACCTACCAGAATGTCGCCGGAATCAACTTCCGCACCGATTCTGATGATACCTTCTTCGTCCAGATCCTTGAGGGCATCTTCGCCGACATTCGGGATGTCGCGTGTGATCTCTTCAGGTCCGAGCTTGGTATCTCTGGCTTCTGCTTCGTATTCTTCGATATGGAGCGATGTGAGTACATCGTTCATAATCAATTGTTCGTTGAGGATGATAGCGTCCTCGTAGTTGTATCCTTCCCAGGTCATGAAGCCGATGAGCAGGTTTTTGCCCAATGCGATTTCACCCTTGTTGGTGGAAGGACCGTCTGCCACAGGCTCACCCTTTTCGATGTGCTCGCCGTGGGAAACGATAGGGCGCTGGTTGATGCAGGTGCCCTGGTTGGAACGCTTGAACTTCAGCAGCTTGTATGTGTCTGTGCCTTCGCCGTCGTCTCTTACGATGCGGATGGAGTCGGCGTCCACATATTCTACGGTACCGGCGTTCTTACAAAGCTGTACTACACCGGAGTCGCATGCTGCCTGATATTCCATACCTGTTGCAACATATGCCGCCTCGGTAACGAGGAGCGGAACTGCCTGACGCTGCATGTTGGAACCCATCAGAGCTCGGTTGGCGTCGTCGTTTTCCAGGAATGGGATCATGGCTGTAGCTACGGATACTACCTGCTTTGGAGATACGTCCATGTAGTCGACCTTTTCGCGAGGAACCAGGTCGATTTCGCCGTGTTCTCTACGGCAGGCTACCTTGGCATTGGCGAAGCGGCCGTCTGCTTCCAGCGGCTCGTTGGCCTGTGCCACAACCATCATTTCTTCTTCGTCGGCAGTCAGGTAATCGATCTTGTCGGTTACGATGCCGCCTTCTTCTACTCTACGGTACGGAGTCTCGATGAATCCGTATTCGTTGATTACTCCATAAGTGGTGAGGGAACCGATAAGTCCGATGTTCGGACCTTCAGGAGTTTCGATAGGGCACATACGTCCGTAGTGGGACTGGTGTACGTCTCGAACTTCGAATCCGGCTCTTTCTCTTGAAAGACCGCCAGGGCCCAGTGCGGAGAGTCTTCTCTTGTGAGTCAGCTCTGCCAGCGGGTTGGTCTGGTCCATAAACTGGGACAGCTGGGAACTTCCGAAGAATTCCTTGATGGCGGCTGTCACAGGTCTGATGTTCATCAGAGCCTGCGGAGTCACATCTGTAGTGTCCTGGCTGGTGGTCATTCTTTCCTTTACCACTCTTTCCATTCTGGCAAGACCGATACGGAACTGGTTCTGGAGAAGTTCTCCTACGGTTCTCAGTCTTCTGTTACCCAGATGGTCGATGTCGTCTGTGTCGCCGACACCGTGGTTCAGGTTCAGGATATATGATACTGAAGCGATGATATCTTCAATAATAATGTGCTTTGGTGAAAGCTCGTTCTTACGTGCAACCAGTGCCTTTCTGATGCTGTCCTGATCTTTGTTGTCTGCCAGGATTTCCATCAGCACAGGGTAGAACACCTTGTCGGCAATCTTCAGGTCGGAAATGTCAAATTCGATATAGGTCTTGATGTCTACAAACTGGTTTCCGATAACCTTGGTCACAACGTGAGCCTTTTCCTCGTTCTTGGCATAAACCAGGACGCTCTTTACGCCGGCATTTTCAATCTGCTCGGACAGCTCTCTGGAAAAGGTCTGGTCCTGCTCCACCAGAATTTCACCGGTGTTAGGATCTGTTACATCCTCAGCAGCGATGCAATTTACGATTCTGCTGTGGAGGCCCAGTTTTTTATTGTATTTGTAACGTCCCACTTTGGCCAGGTCATATCTCTTGGCATCGAAGAAGAGGGAATCCAGCAGGGACTGTGCGCTTTCCACTGTAGGCGGTTCGCCCGGTCTCAGCTTTTTGTAAATTTCCTTCAGACCTTCTTCTTTGTTTTCGGTGGTATCCTTTTCCAAAGTGTTGCGGAGTCTTTCGTCTTCACCGAAGATCTCGATGATCTCTTCGTCTGTGGCAAAGCCCAATGCTCTTAAGAGAGTGGTCACCGGCTGCTTACGGGTACGGTCCACTCTTACGGAAATGACTTTGTTTGCGTCAGTTTCGTATTCCAGCCATGCACCACGGTTCGGGATAATCTGTGCAGAGAAGAGCTTGGTATTGCTCTTGTCTGTAGTGTAGTCATAGTAAGGTCCCGGCGAACGCACCAGCTGAGTAACCACGACTCTTTCGGCACCATTATATATAAAGGTACCCTTTTCCGTCATCAGCGGGAAATCTCCCATGAAAACTTCCTGCTCTTTTACGTCTTTGACTGTATCGCCGTCTTTGGTAATGAGTCTTACCTTGACCTTCAGCGGAGCAGCATATGTAACATCACGTTCTTTGCACTCCTCCTGTTCGTACTTCGGAGGATCGCTCAGTGAGTAATCAACCAGCTCTAATACTAAATTACCTGTGTAGTCCTTGATTGGCGAAATGTCCTCGAATACTTCCCTGAGGCCTTCCTCGATGAACCAGTCGTAAGATTTCGTCTGGATGTCGATGAGGTTTGGCATCTTTGCCGCCTCTTTGATTTTTGCGAAGCTCATTCGGGTCTTTCGACCAAATTGTACGGGCTGTGGCATATTCATCACTCCTTTGTTTTATGTGGGGAAATCCGTAAATTTCCTGCGTTAGGGGTATTTTTGGGCGCGCGAAACCGCACCCGAAAATACTTTGCATGGCAGTCTAATATGTTAGCACAGTTTTGTCAAACCGTCAAGTACCCTGCAGGAAATTTTCCGCATTTTTTTGCGATGCAAAAGAGCCCCCGGATTGGGAGCCCTCTTGCGTGGAGTTTATATTGATTTAAAGATTTTTAGAAATTAGAGAAACGCTAGCATACCGTGATTTCGTTTGTAGTTGTCCCCTTGCAGGTGAACTTTGCTTTTACCAATCATGATATATTTGAACGCTTATCGAGGATGTGGTCATATTGCCGCGAGTGAATGTGATGGTAACATTTTGTGTTCCAGATACGCCGGCAGCTTCCAGTTTAGCTTTGTCTTCCGCCATTTTTACGGATTCGGGCTTAGGCATCTTGAAAATGCAGATTTAACCTCTGCAGTCGGCTCGGTAACCTCGACCTCTATGGTTATAGCGCCGGTGCTGGCGCTGGCAGTGCCCGCTTCACTCACGAACGCGATGAGTTTCACATCGATGTGGCTCTGCCCCTCATATCCGCCTGAGGCTGTAGATATGAGCACAAATCGCAAGTGCAGCCATAGGCACTAAAAGAAGCGCTGCCTGCAGCCAGCTTCCGGTGTTCGAAACCGCGCCGGACAAAATTTTCCAAAGTATGGCCATGATTATCAAGGTAATGATAGTCATGGCTTTGTTTGTTCCCGAATGATCCGTGGCAGCATCTGCCCAATTTGCGAACAGAGCTGCACCTATCCATTCTACCATCATCCAAGTGAGCACGGCCAATATCACAACCCATCTCACTTCCGGCGGCGTCAATCCCCCTCGGAAGCTCCCGGCGGCAGCCAGCAAAATCGGCATTAATTCTCCGATTATCATCGGCTTCCACATCCATGTCAGCAGCATGGCCTCTTCACTCACAGGAAACGCTCTGCTCAGCGGGTCATCTTCAAAAAGAAACCCCGGAAGAGCCAGAATAATCCACGCCCCCGCCGCCACCACTCCGATAAATGACTGCCCTCTCAGTTCGCCACCAAAAGCAACGCACCGAAGCAATATCAAACCCAGTTCCACCAGCAAAAGCCCTGCAAACGCCTCCATACCGGCGCCGATGTACATCCTGAAATATTCCAGATCTTTCTGCCTTTGAGTCAACTTAGTCTTCATTTTCAGATACCCTCATATTCCCCTCTGAAGATTGCTTTTACCGCATCTTCCAGGCCGGCACCGTACTCTGCGCGAATCTCGTCGCAGCCCCGGTAAAGCGCTGCTTTTCCGTCTTTAATCACGCACACGTCGTCAAGAAGCTTTTCCACTTCGCGAATCAGATGGGTTGTGATAATCATGGAGGCATCTTCGTCGAAGCTTTCCAAAATCGCATCAATCACCACATCTCTTGCTTCCACATCTATGGCGCCCAGCGGCTCATCCAAAATATAGAGTTTTGCGCTTCTCGCCATAGTAAGAGCAATCTGCACCTTTTCACATGTGCCCAGGGACATCTCACCCGGAGTTTTGCTTGCTTCTATCCCGAATCGTTCCAGCAGATTCAGGCATTTCTCCCTGTCAAAATCATCGAAAAATCTGTCGTAAAGATTGATAAGGTCGGAAACCGCCATGTTTTCAGGCAAAAAACCTTTGTCCGGCAGGTACGCCACATAGTTTTTCGTGACGCTGCCCGGTTTTTGCCCGCAAATGCTGACTTTTCCTGTGTAGCTTTTCATCAGCCCCGCCAAAATCGTCAAAAGCGTGGTTTTACCCGTACCGTTACTGCCCAGCAGTCCTACGATTTTCCCCGCAGGAATAGCCAAGTCCAATCCTTTCAGAACTTCGTTCCCGCCGTAATCTTTTCTCAAGTTTTCAATCTCCAAGATATTTTGAGCTAACATGTTTTCCTTTTTTCTCCCTGCTTATTCAAAGTCTTCTCTCAATTTTCTACGGATTAAATATATCATCAATGCAATCAGGCATATATTGATTGTCAAAAGTATAGCCGTGCTGCCGTAAAGCCCTGCAAAATGTATTTTCTTGATGGTAATTGGCCGAAAATATGTGATACAGAAAACGAGGGCCACTCCCAACAGTCGCGCCGGCAGTGAACGCTTTCTTCTTCCTTTTCGGTCGACGTTTGGTCCCGCGTGGGCTCCCCACGCCAGGCAGAACGCCGAAAGCAGCATCGCTCCGCCTACGCCTGTCAGAATGAAGCAAACCATTCCCTGCACAATATTACTTGGCAGGATGTCTGTCAAAGTGATGAGCGAATATCTCGAATAGTTTTCCGGCGAAAGACTCTCCAGCAGAATAACCCCGAAAAACGGCAGATAACACATTGTCGTCACCAGCGTCATTACTGTCATTTTCGCTATGATGGTTTCCGCGAGGGAAAACCCGAACTGCCTGCAAAACACCATATTCCTGCCCAGAAAATTGTCTTCGCAGATGCAATTCATTGCAACGCACATTGCAATCCCCGCCACCAGCATAAAAATCAACGTAAAGAACATTGAAAAATACCACGTCACCACACCCAGCAGGCAACATGCCATCGCGAGAAACACCGGTGTCTCGGCCATTTTAAACTCCAGCAACGTGGCATCACCCAGCCTCTTCAGTTTATTCATAAGCCTCAACCTCCAGTCTGAGCAGTGTAGCCCCAAGATGTGTGTAAACTGCGATATAGTTTTCTCCTAAAACTTTCACTTTCACAAATTCACGGATAGTATTTTCCAGCTTGGGTTTCAGACCCAAAGCATGCAGCTGCTGCCAGTCATCCCCGCCGTCCTGTTCCTCGTCATCTTCATCAAGCGCCGCCTCGCCTTCCTCTTCCTCTTCCTCTTCATCAAGCGCACTGATATCGTCTTCAGCTACTTCGTACCAGTCGCTCCGCTCGCCTGTCAAAAGATTTATGTCGTACCTGTATGTGCCCATCGTACTTTCCACGTAGCATCGCCCGTCTTCTTCCGTGGTCTCAGTGAAGGAAAAGCTTCTGCCTTCCTTTGTATCCCTGTCAGGGTCCCAAATCGGCGGTATGTAACTATTCAAGGACAATTCATAGACTTTCTCAAAATCGTGGCTTAAGATTTCTACCGTTTTTGTATCATCTCCCCTATGATAAGCGGCAATGTACTTACCGTTATCGGTGGCATCTGCGTAATCGCACTTCACTTTCTTCATTTCCTCGTATGGTTTTTTCAGTTCTCCAAGCGTAGTGATGAATTTGGATCCGCCCAAAAAAACCACATCTCCATACACCTCCGAAAACCCATAGTTTTCATAGAGTTCTTTCCCGTTTGTGTCAAGAATATAGGACCACTCGGAATCGAATGCGACTATGGCCCGGTCGTTTGGCTTGATATGCTTGAAGTTCTCCCACGCATCCGGCTCGGTGACCACCGTCGCGTATTTTCCGATTTTTTCAAGGGCGGCATTCAGATCATCGTCGGTCATAGGAAACCCGTTCTCTGCCCACGCGCTATGCAGCCTCACAGCTGCAAACAGAAGCACCGCACAGACCAACAGGAGCATAACTATAGATGTCACAAAGGGATTCTTTTTTATCAGCTGCATGTTTTCCTCTTACCTCCAAAACTTTTCTATCTCATCCGGCCCGTAACCCAGGGCCTGCATTTCATCTTTGAACCGCTTCACCGCATCCTCTGCCATGACTTTTCGGAGATTCTCTATGGCATTTTCGTCTGCCGCCACATATCTTCCCTGTGCCCGTTCTGCCGCTAGTAGGCCTTCGCGCTCCAGCTCCAGCAACGCTCTTTGTATGGTATTGGGGTTTACCCCGAAATGCGACGCCATCTCCCGGACAGACATGATCTTGTCCCCGGGCTTCAGCTCACCGGATACGATAGAGTGTTTCACCGCATCCATAATCTGCACATATATCGGAACATTTCCGTTAAGTAGTTTGTCCACGGCTTCACACCTCATTTCTAAACTGTATTATCTAACTAATACAGTAATACAGTCCTGTGGCATTGTCAAGTATAACCACAAATTTCGGGGAGCTATAGAAGCATCCGAGGCCACGGCTCTCGCCTGTCGCGGGCACTAAAAAAAGCCCCCTGATTGGGGGCTTTAGTCGCGATTGTGTCCGAAACTATTTCAGTTCTACCTTTGCGCCAACTTCTTCGAGCTGCTTCTTGATAGCTTCTGCTTCGTCCTTTTCTACGCCTTCCTTGAGTGGCTTTGGAGCTCCGTCTACGAGATCCTTAGCTTCCTTCAGACCAAGACCGGTGATTTCTCTTACAACCTTGATAACCTTGATCTTTTCAGCACCTGCTTCAGCAAGTACTACTGTGAATTCGCTCTGCTCATCAGCACCACCTGCTGCTGCGCCTGCTGCACCTGCTACTGCAACCGGAGCTGCAGCGGATACGCCGAATTCTTCTTCACAAGCCTTAACCAGCTCGTTGAGTTCTAAAACTGTCATAGATTTTATAGCTTCGATAATCTGAGTCTTATCCATTTTTTATTTCTCCTTTTCGAATTTCGTTTTTATTTGTTTGGCCTGGCGTTGCAGGCCCGTTTTCTAAAATTTGCTTAGCCTACCCGGCTAAAGGGTTT
>CAMPBN010000047.1 GCA_946638265.1 uncultured Bacillota bacterium | reverse complement strand
AAGCATCCCTGAGATCAACATCTCACTGGACCTTGACGGAGGCGACAAGTACTAGAAACGGCTTGCGAAAACGCGGAAGCGAAATCCGAAATAAATTTAAAACGCTAAAATGCGCCCGGGGATTTTCCCGGGCGCATTTTCTCAATGTAAACGGAAATTATTTTGCCAGCGAAGCACCCAGTGCCTTGCAATTGCCCAAAGCAGCCTCATCAGGCTCGTTATTTGCCATGACACTTTCAGCGGCCGGCTTAACGCCTGCTGCGTTGCAGCGTTCCTCCCAGTCGCGCATCCACTGTCCGTCACCCCATCCGTATGAGCCGAACAAGGCGATTTCTTTACCGTCCAGAGATTTTTCCACGCCAGCGAACATCGGCTCGAATTCTTCCTCTTCCAGAACCTCATCGCCCATGGCAGGGCATCCGAAAGCGATGGCATCAAATTCCGCCACCTTGTCTTTTCCGAATTCGCCCGGGCTCATTACGCTGACCTCTGCTCCGGCATTTTTAGCGCCCTCCGCTACGGCATCTGCCATAGCTTTTGTGTTTCCTGTGCCACTCCAAAATACTACTGCAACTTTTTTCACTTTTCGTTTCCTCCTTGCAATTTGCGTAATAGTGTTGTTATGTTGTTATAATCTCGATTCACTTACCCTGCCTTTTCGGCAACAGTCAGCTCTTCAAGGGATTTTCCGCCGTATGCTTTTTCCATGTACAGATTCGTACACCGCCTGAATCGTTCGAAAGTTTTCAATGCTTCTTCCCGGTCCCCGTAAACCTTCCAGCACCCTGTGCATTTGACGCCTTCACAGCAGTCATTCATGAAGCATCTCACATCCTCGGGAGGATATCCCAAAAATAGTCCTATTTCATGAGGGAATGAACTGTCTTCCTTCAGGTGCTTTATCAGCTGGGCCAGGCAAAGACCGGTTTTTTCACAATCATAGCCTTTGGCCGAAAGGATTTCCATGGCTTCTTTTGTCCTTAAATCCGCACTCAGGCGCCCTGGTCTGAACAGATACAGCAAAGTGTGGTTTTCCGTCATCCTCATGGGGATAAGCCTGAGGCCTTTTTTGGCAAATATGCCATTCAGCTTTTTAATCTCGCAAAGGACCGCTCTACCGTCTGCTTTTACGGAGAACATACTGCCGGTTTTGAGCCCGGCCAGGGTTGGGGCGCAATATTTAATCACCTCTTCTGCCAGCATAAGATTTCCTTCCCGCTTAGTTAGCGTCCGCTAACTAAGCTTCAAAATAATCGGTTAGCTTCTGCTAACCGATTACAGTTTACTTTATATTTTTCCTTATGTCAATACTTTTTGATGTATTTGCAGTATCAACATTTTGGAATTCTTTTTTGTGAAAAGCGCGCCCGGATTTCCCCGAGCACGCATTGGTTCAAGTATTCAACTACTTATTTCTGATAGCTGCCTGCGCGGCGGCGAGTCTTGCGATCGGAACGCGGAATGGGGAACAGGAGACATATGTCAGGCCTGTTCTGTGGCAGAAATCGATAGTCTTAGGATCTCCGCCGTGCTCTCCGCAGATACCCAGCTTGATGTTCGGGCGGGTAGCCTTTCCGAGCTTAACAGCCATCTCCACCAGCTTGCCTACGCCTGTCTGGTCCAGAGACTGGAACGGATCTTCGTCGAAGATGCCCAGAGATCTGTATTCCTTGATGATCTTGCCTGTGTCGTCACGCGAGAAGCCCAGAGTCATCTGAGTCAGGTCGTTGGTACCGAAGGAGAAGAATTCAGCTTCTTCTGCGATCTCGTCTGCAGTCAGGGCTGCTCTTGGCACCTCGATCATGGTACCTACCATGTATTCAAACTTCACGCCTTCTCTTTCGAAGCAGCGTTCGATGGTCTCCACTACCACTTTCTTTACGAAAGCAAGTTCCTTCTTGGAGCCTACCAGCGGAATCATGATTTCAGGCACGATGTTCATGCCCTTTTCGCGATTGAGCTCGATGGCAGCCATGATGATGGCTTCTGCCTGCATCTCTGCGATTTCAGGGTAAGTTACAGCCAAACGGCAGCCTCTGTGTCCCAGCATAGGGTTGAACTCGTGGAGTTCTGCACCCTTGGCCTGGAGCTTTTCGAACGGAACGCCGATCTGCTCGGAGAGAACCTTCATTTCTTCGTCTGTGTGCGGAACGAACTCGTGGAGAGGTGGGTCGAGAAGACGGATGGTTACCGGACGGTCGCCCATTGCCTCGTAGATGCCCTTGAAGTCGCCCTTCTGGTAAGGCAGGAGCTTGGCCAGAGCTTCGCGTCTTTCCTCTTCGGAATCTGCCATGATCATTCTTCTTACGGCAGGAATTCTCTCTTCTTCAAAGAACATGTGCTCTGTACGGCAGAGGCCGATACCTTCTGCGCCGAATGCTACTGCCTGCTTTGCGTCTCTTGGGTTGTCCGCATTGGTTCTTACCTTGAGTGTGCGGATTTCGTCAGCCCACTGCATGATAGTGCCGAAGTCGCCTGAAAGCTCAGGTGCCTGAGTCTTAATCTTGCCTTCGTAAACCACGCCTGTGGAGCCGTCCAGGGAGATGAAATCTCCTTCTTTGTACGTAACATCGCCGATTTTCAGCGTCTTGTTTTCTTCGCTTACTGCGATCTCGGAGCAGCCTGCAACGCAGCATTTACCCATACCACGAGCTACTACTGCAGCGTGAGAAGTCATACCGCCGCGAGCTGTCAGGATACCTTCTGCAGCTACCATACCTGCCAGGTCTTCCGGAGAAGTTTCCTGACGAACGAGGACTGCTTTCTTGCCTTCTGCCACTGCCTTTTCAGCGTCAGCCGCATTGAAGTAGATCATGCCACATGCAGCTCCCGGAGAAGCCGGCAGACCCTTTGCGATCTTCTTTGCGTTTTCCAGATCGGATACGCTGAATGTAGGGTGGAGCAGCTGGTCGATCTGAGAAGGCTCCACGCGCATGATGGCCGTTTCTTTGTCGATGAGTCCTTCGGATACCATGTCTACCGCAATCTTAACTGCAGCAGCTGCTGTTCTCTTGGCATTTCTGGTCTGGAGCATGAAGAGCTTGCCTCTTTCTACCGTAAACTCCATATCCTGCATATCCTGGTAATGCTTTTCCAGGATTTCTGCGATTTCAGTGAATTTTTCATATACTTCAGGGAAGGCCTGAGCCATCTCTGCGATAGGCTGCGGTGTACGGATACCTGCTACTACGTCTTCGCCCTGTGCGTTTACCAGGAATTCGCCGAAGACTTTGTTTTCGCCTGTTGCTGGGTTACGTGTGAATGCAACGCCTGTGCCGGAAGTGTCGCCCATGTTACCGAATACCATGGACTGTACGTTTACGGCTGTGCCCAGGTCTCCCGGAATGTCATTGAGCTGTCTGTAGAGGATAGCTCTTTCGTTGTTCCAGGATCTGAATACGGCCTTAACAGCCTCCATCAGCTGGTCTTTCGGATCCTGCGGGAATTCTCTCCCCATTTCTTCCTTAACCAGCTTTTTGTATCCTACGATGATTTCCTTCAGATTTTCCGTGGAAAGTTCAACGTCAAATTTGCAGCCGTTCTTTTCCTTGACTGCGTCAAAGATGGCATCAAACTTGGACTTGGAAATTTCCATTACAACATCGCCAAACATCTGAATAAATCTGCGATAGGAGTCATATGCAAATCTTTCGTTGGAAGTGAGCTTGGCGATTCCTTCTACGGTATTGTCGTTCAGGCCCAGATTCAGGATGGTATCCATCATGCCCGGCATGGAGAAAGCGGCACCGGAACGAACGGAAACCAGCAACGGATTGTTTACATCACCCAGCTTCTTGCCTGTTACATTTTCCAGTTCAGCCAGCTTTTCGTAGATTTCTGCAACGATGCTGTCGGAAATGGTGCATTTTTCTTCATAATACTTGTTGCATGCCTCGGTGGTAACAGTGAAACCGAACGGTACCGGCAGACCGATTTTGGTCATTTCAGCCAGGTTGGCTCCCTTTCCTCCCAGGAGGCTGCGCATGTCTTTGGATCCTTCGTTGAAGGAATAAACAAACTTTTCCATATTAATGATCTCCTTCTCACACTGCATCCAATTTTTCTTATTGAATTCATTTTTTAATTTTGGATGCGGTTTTCTGCTTTGTATACAATGCTATTTTAGCACAGGCACAAATTTTGTGCAATAGTTGAAAATCACGGAAAGCAAAAGAAAATATATTAAAAATTTTCTGTAAGCTCACCACACAGTATAATAGTAGAATTTTTGCCGTAAGTCAATAGACAAAGGAACATAAAAAGCCCCGGGGAAATCCCCGAGGCCCAGTGTTCTCAATGTTTGCCGGCTATAGTATACTACTGTGATACTTTCATGTTTTTCTTCAGCTGTACCACAGGTTCTTTTGGCATTCCGAAGAGCGGAACGAATCTGTCCAGTCCGGAGAATGTCAGAAGGATCAGTGATCCGACTGCGATCATAGCCATGAAGTGGAACTTGATGAAGTCGATCTGTGTCAGGTGAGCAAGCGGATATACGGCTGCTGCCACACCTACATAGAATCCGAGATATACGTGCCAAGGGATCAGCTGTGAACCGAATACACCCATAGCATCGCCGAATGTGGCATTTCTGAGGGCCAGCTTGTATCTGGCTTCTTCAGTTTCGCAATAAACATTGTCGTCCGTAACCTGCTTGATAACAGGTCCGATAGTTACGATCTGCGCCATTTCGTCGGAAAGAGCAGCATTGCCCAGCAGAGAAAGAACCGCGTTCCAACCCATCAGGTGGCGTACTTTTCTGGAAATCTTTCCGATCAGAACTGCAAGAGGTGCGAAAGCATCCATCAGCTGCATTACGCCGCCGAATGCTGCAACCCACATCATCATAGGGATTACCCATGAACCTGCATCTTCGATACCCGCATACATATAGTCATCCAGGAAGCTCTGGATGTTGCCTGCAGTACCTGCGAAAATTCCCAGAACATATGAAGAAATGATTCCGGAGCCGATGCATGCAAATGTGTTGAAACCTGCGATTGCTAGAACAATTACCAGAATCAGCGGAATACACATATAAAGCGCTACGCCGCCGTCTACCTGTGAAAGGAGATCAAGTGCGATAGGCTTGTTCTCTGCCAGATATGCGATGGCATCCTCGGAGAGATTGTCATAAAGGTTGAAGTTGGCAACAGCTTCACCGGAAAGACCCATAACATTACCTGCAACGAAGAATGCGATGGCCGCAAGGATCAGGCAGGATACGGACCAAACACCCTGGTGTCTGATTCTGTCCACTACCTGTACACCCTGGATACCGGAAGATACGATGGTGGTATCGGAGATAAGTCCGATGTTATCACCGAAGCAAGCTCCGCCTGCGATAGCGCATACTGTCAGGTAGATGTCGCCGCCTACGATGTGGGACAGCCACAGGAAAATCGGAGCGCAAGCAGCGAATGTTCCCCAGGATGTACCTGTTGCAACGGAAAGGATGCCTGTACATACCAGACCGATCATAGCTACAGTCTTGGCTGTGATACCCAGCTTCAAAGCGATGAGCACGATGGATGCACCTACTCCGTATCCCATGAAGCAGTTGGCCATGGTATAGGCCAGCATCAGAATGAAGAGCGCAACCAGGATGTTCTTAACAGAACCCATAGCAGCGTCCAGACATTCCTGCCATTTTTTCTTTTCTACGATCATGGCGATGATGACTGCACTGAAAAATGCCAGCGGTGCAGCTATCATTGCGTCTTGACCTGCGATCATGAGTCCGGCGAGAACAAATACCGGACAAAACTTTAGTAACCCTTTAATAAAGCCCATTTTTACCTCCTAATGGTTCTCTTTTATCTTGTCGTGCGAAGCGCACGCAATTGCCATTTTACTGACTGTGAGCAACCTTGTCAAGAATTATTATGCATATGCTGATTAAAAATTATAAATTATTTTTTTCACAAATCGGTGCTCAAGCGTTAATTTCAAGCGGATTAGAGCGAATTCGTTTTGCCCTTTTTCGAGCAAAGACCTCGCTTTGTCTGAAAATTCTCACCGCAAGATTGACCATTTCTTGCGCAAATTAAGCCTTTTCAAGTTTTTGGGCATTTGGCAGTTTTTGCATAAAGATGCATTTTCCGCAAAAGAAAGACCCCAAAACCGAAATTTTGGGGTAGAATGTCTTTTCTTTAACAACTTGTATGATATTGTACCGGGCTAGTTGGTACCCTCTATGATCGTTCCGTCCGTGGCCAGAACGCCCTCTCCGATGGCAAAGCCGCCGTTTCCGGCTGTCATGCCGGGTGCGGCCACTGCGCCGCCTGTTGCATCTGCCGTCTCTGCAGCCGGCTGCGGTTCAGGCTGTCCGATCACTGCCGTGCCAGAAGCTTTGAGCTGCACTCTCAGCTTTACCGGCTGGTGGTTGGAAAATTTGAAGCCTGTGTCTATGGTATATACGCCTTTAACGGATACATTCGGAGATGTGATGAATCCGTCGATAACATAAAGCTGAGCGTATGGGTCCAGCTCGCTGTACGGAGTATTGCAAAGTCTTGCGGTCGGTGTGCGCTGGTCGTATGCAAAACTCCATCCTTCGCCGAAGAGTGTCTCTTCCAGCACTCCCGGCAGGAAATTGCTGGTGTCGCGCAGCGGATAAAGCGTGCTGTCGCTGCCCGGGAAGGTCTGATTGAACGTTCCGCCGATTATTACATAATTGCCCTTGGCATATTCGTCTTTGACGAAATTGGCCAGAGCCTTGGTCTGTTCGATCTTGATGCTGCCGCCGTCCAAAGACTCAAAGTGTGCGTTGACTATGATGAGCTCAGGACCGCCGTTTGAAGGAATGGAAACAGGTGCAGGCTCATCGTCCTTCTTCTTTTTCTTTTCCTTTTCCTTTTCGTCCTCTTCGCCCTCTTTTTCTTCCTCAGTTGCTGCCGGTTCTTCCTCGGCTTTCACCTCAGCCGGCGGAATCTCGCCCAGGAGCACTCTCTGCACCTGGAGACAATTTTTAGGCTTGAACAGTTTCATCGGCCACGAATAGCCGGAAGCCAGCGCCAGACGGTCGGATTCGGTTACCGGGAATCTGTTGATGGTAAGAAGTCCGCTGTCCACACTCCCCAAAGGATCCCGGAGCGGAAGCGGGATAAATTTGCATTTGTAATTCTGGGCATATGAACTCAGTCCCGGGAAAAGGGAACGAAGATATGTGACTTCATCCACTTTGAAGGAACGTTCTGCCTTTTTGTCCACCGTCTGCAGCATGAGTACATCACAATTCTGCTCTTTCATAAGGAGACGGATGCAGTCCAGGTTCCTGTTGATAAGGGATTCGGTGCTCGCCTTAACGCCTTCTCCTCCTTCGGTGTAGAGATCCATATCTGCCGACACACCGCCGTAGCCGATGTTGTATGTGAGAAGCGTCAATTCGCCGCCTTCATTCAATTTTTTCTCGGTTACACCCGTAACATCCAACACTTCTTCCTCTTCAGGCTTAAATTCCGTGATGGTGAGGAAGGCGGTGATCCCGGCTGCCACAAGCACGATGGCCAGGATGATTATTATAAATATTTTTCCTATCTTTTTCATAAGAAGTCCCTTTCGTCTGAAATTGTGGAAATATGAAGATAACGAAGCCGTGTATCCTCCGTAAATCGCGAATCTTTTACGTAGCATAATTATAAACAAATTTCGCGACTTATGCAATCCTTGCCCGCACAGGGAATACACTTTGCTAACATTATTATCGGCCGAAAGAGCAAAATATTAAGATTATTTTTAGTTTTTATGAAAAAAGCAAACAGAGAAAATTTAAATAACGTTACCGGCGGAAATTTGAAAAAAGCGGTTGACAACAAGGCTTGCAAATGGTAGTATATTTCTTGCGGTCGTCAATTTTGACAACGCTTTGTGGCGGTGTAGCTTAGCTGGCTAGAGCGTCCGGTTCATACCCGGAAGGTCGGTGGTTCGACTCCACTCGCCG
>CAMPBN010000046.1 GCA_946638265.1 uncultured Bacillota bacterium | reverse complement strand
GGCATTTTTAGCCACGACGTCTGCTGTAGACGGAATAGCGATAGCATCCAGATCGACGTTTTCCTGACCTGCAAAACCCGCAATCTCCAGTGTCGCCTTGTTCATGAAGAGAACATGGCCCTGATTGTTTACGATAGTAACAGGGATCGGGATGTTGTCGATATGCTCGGTCATAACATCCATGGACGCATTCACGCCGCCGATGATGTCGGCAAATGCGCCGCTATGTACCGCTGCATTGGCACGCTTCTTGATGTCGCCGACTTCTGCAGCCTTGGTAATATATCCCGTATCTGCCACAAGTGTATTGATAGTATTGATACATGCGTTGATGGAATTGGCGATATTTGCAAAATCGCCCTTCATTTCGGTGGAAATAGGCTCAGGAATCTCGCCCTTTCCGATGTCATTCATGGCATCTGCTGCGATGTTCAAAGGTCCTACCAGAGCATCCAGAGCGCCGTTAAAGCCTGCGATAAGCTGGCTGTATGCGCCATCAAACTTGGTCACATCGCCACGCACTCCCAGCTGTCCGTCCACCGCGCCTTTTGCGATTGTCTCGGCTTCTTCGAGGAGTTTGCCGAGCACTTCCACCACATGGTTGGTGCTGCGCCCGATATCGCCCAGTTCGTCATCATCGTCATAGTCAACATGGGCTGTAAGATCGCCGTTTGCCAGTTTTGCCTGAGCTTCGTTTACCTGCTTCATAGGAACAAGCAGAGTCGACAGAATGCCGTGCGTCGTTCTGTGGAAAGCGAAGTAGAAAACTATTACTACCGCCAAAACTATGAGCATCATCAGCACAGTAATGATGATAGTCATGTTATAAAAGCTCTGAGCCTTCTCAGCGAGGTAAACCTGAAGCTGTCCCATGCTGTCGATGATTTCGAGGAACGGTCCGGATATGCTCTCATCAAATATGTCAGTTGCTTCGGACCAGTAATTTTCCCCCGTCTCCGGATCGATAGTGGAAAGAAGCTCTCTGCACTCAGCCAGCGGCTCAACGGTGCCGTTATATTTTTCGTGCGCTTCTTTGACCATCTTCAGCTGCTCGCCGTCCACAAAGCTTTCAACCTTGTCAAACATTTCGTTGATGATCTCTTCTTTTTCCAGAATGTCATCCATGCGTCTTTTGGTTTCATCCATATCGTAGGTGATAATACCCACGCTGAGGTCGTTTTCCAGAGAATTCAGAGACTCAGCCAATCTTGCTGCGGAAGTCGATTGCTCATACGGTCCGTGGTAGAGCGCCACAGTAAGGCGGCTCATCACGAAGACCATACATCCGAGGAAGATCAGGACGATCACCAAAGCAATCTTAATCTTTCCGAACTTTGCATCCAGGAATTCTTCCAGGTTCATCGATTTTCTGGCACCTGCCGGTGCTCCATCAGTCTTTTTTCTAGCCATTTCACATTTCCTTTCAATAATACATTAACTTTCAATAAATAATCTATTTTTTCCGGCAATGCCGGTTTCACAACTTTTATACGGTATATGGCTCCAATATAAAACTAAATTATTAAATTGTATTCGGTGTTTTCCGTCCGGTGCTTATCTCTCGCCGAACATTTTCTCGGACTCGTCGCCCATCACATAGCAGCCAACGAATCCCTGGCCTTCCAGTCTGCCGAAAAGCTTGCCCAGCTTGCCGGTCTTCGGTACCAGAGTCACATCGTATTCGCCACGTTTTCCGTCTGCATAGCGGATAGCTTCTGCAACCTGGTCTTCATCAAAGACTACCGCAAACTTTTTAGGTCTGCCCGGGATTTCAAAGCCCTGGTCCATCAGGATGGCACAGATGCGCTCAAATCCGATGGAAAAGCCGCATGCCGGAATATCCTCGCCGAGGAATTTGCCGACCAGATTGTCATATCTGCCGCCGCCTGCGATGGAAGAACCAAAGTCAAGCGACTCTACTTCAAAGATAGTGCCTGTATAGTAACCCTGGCCTCTTACCAGTGACATGTCGAAAACAGTCTCGTATGCGCCGGCTGCCAGCTCGTTGGATACATCAATAATGTGCTTCAGGTTCTCTGCTGCCGTTTTGTCTTCGCAGAAATCCATGGCCTTTTCCAGAGTGATCTCTCCACCTTCAATCAGGCTGCGGAATTTGGCGATGACTTCAGGCCTAAAGCCTTTTTCCGTCAGCTCGCCGACAACACCGTCCACACCGATTTTATCCAGCTTGTCGAAGCTGATGCAAACGCTCATCAGATCTTCTTTGGCAAAGCCTGCGGAAGTCAGCATGGCGTTGAGCACGCGACGGTCGTTAATCTTCATTTTGAAATTTTTGATGCCGATGTTCTGCAATGCTTTACCCATGACATTGATGCATTCGATTTCAACGCTCGGAGCGTCGGAGCCAATCACATCGATATCGCACTGAACAAACTGTCTGAGTCTGCCCTTCTGGGGCTGCTCTGCGCGGAAAACATCGCCCATCTGTATCACCTTGAAAGGCTTTGCCAGCTTGTCACGATTGGCCGAATAATATCTGGTCAGCGGCAGCGTCAGATCGTAGCGCAGCCCCATGTCGGCCAGGTCGTCAAAGCGGCCTGCTTCCAGTGCTTTGGAGAGCTTCTCTCCTCTCTTCATGACTTTGAAAATCAATTTGAGGTTTTCTCCTCCGTCGGAATTGTCCAGATTTTCAATGTCTTCTATGATAGGTGTAGCTATGCGTTCATAGCCGTTATTCTGGTAAGTTCTGAGAATCACCCCTTGGAGGTAGTCTCTCAGAGCCTGAACTTCAGGCAAATAGTCGTTAGTTCCCTTTACACAATTTATTCTCATTTTAATAATCTCCGTACTCTATAAATTTATATTACCCTCTGCCAGGATGACGGCGCTGCCGCCCACCATGATCTTTTCCCCGTCAATGGATGTGCGGATCACGCTCGGTCTGCCCATCTTCTCTCCCTGCACAATGCAGGCTTCGTCCTTTGCCGCAAGCAGGTCAAAAGACCTGAGATAGTATGTCAGGGCACCGTTGGATGTACCGGTGGCCGCCTCTTCGTCTATGTCATAAAGCGGCGCAAAATTTCTGGCATGGGCCGTGATATTTTCTTCTTTGGCCTGACAGAATGCGTGCACTCCCACCACATTGTAGTCTTTCGAGAGCTGAGTCAGCGCCGGAAAATCCGGTGTGATAGCGTCAAGTGCCGCTTCGTCTGCCACAGGCATCATGATATCCGGAAGCCCTGTGCTCACCATCTTAGGATACAGGGCCTTAGTATGGACGTGGTAATCCGGCAGACCCATTATTCCGTAGAGTCTGGCCAATTCTTCATCGGATGTAATCTCTCCTTTTATCTCAGGTGCACCCATCTCCATCAGCACGGAAGTTTCGGAAACTCTGATTTCCAGATCCCCTGCCATGGTATGATTGACATATGTGCCCGGGCCGATAAGTCCGGCTTCACGGAGCACTGTAAAAGTGGCGATAGTGGCATGGCCGCAAAGATCCACCTCCGCAGCCGGCGTGAAATATCTGGTGCGGAAAGTTCCGTCCGCAAGAGGCATAACAAAAGCCGTCTCGGAATATCTGAGCTCTGCCGCCGTCTTGACCATAGTCTCCTCAGACAGCCATTTTCCTTCCTTTTCAAGTACCACTACTCCGGCCGGGTTGCCGCCGAAAAGTTCTTCACTGAATGCATCTGCGATAAAAAATCTCATATTCGTACTCCTCGCCATTCTATATTAATCCTAATTGTAACACACCAGTGCAAGATTTACAAATATTTTGCCATTTTAGAATCATTTTTTAAGACACGAAAAAGGGGAGCGCTGCTGAAGTAGCAGAGACCGTTGCGGATAGCCGGCACTTAGCGATTTGCGAGCGAAAGCGAAGCAAGAGCTTAGTACCGCTGCGTTAAGTCCGCACCAGGCGCGAGCCGTGGTCTCGGATGCTTTGGCAGCGCTCCCCTTTCTCTTTATAAATTGCTGCGATTTTATGCAAGGCAAAATAAAAAGCAGATTGCCGAAGCAATCTGCTTTTTGTTGGTGCGGACAAAGGGATTCGAACCCCCATGATGTTACTCACACGGACCTGAACCGTGCGCGTCTGCCAGTTCCGCCATGTCCGCAGAACAGGTACCGCCTCAGACGGTACCTTTACATTCTATATGGTTTGTGCGGGTAAGTCAAGAATTTTTTTAGTTTTACTGATATTTTTTAGCCAGGATTCTGGCCACATGCACACCGCATGCGCTGGCCTGTGACAGGGAATGTGTCACACCGGAACCGTCGCCGAGTGCATAGAGGCCCTGCATCTTGGTTTCCAGATTTTCGTCCACATCCACCTTGGAATTGTAGAACTTGACTTCTACGCCGTAGAGGAGCGTATCCTCGTTGGCTGTGCCCGGAGCAATCTTGTCCAATGCGTAGATCATCTCGATGATATCGTCCAGCTGACGCTTTGGAATAACCAATGAAAGGTCTCCCGGTGTAGCTTTCAGTGTCGGACGGGTGAAGCATTTTTCCATTCTGTGTTCGGATGTTCTGCGTCCCTTGACCAGGTCTCCGAATCTCTGCATCAGCACGCCTCCGCCCAGCATGTTAGAAAGCTTGGCGATGGATTCACCATACTCGTTGGAATCCTTGAAAGGCTCCGTGAAAGTATTGGATACCAGCAGCGCAAAGTTGGTGTTTTCCGTCAGGAGGGACGGATCTGCGTAGCTGTGACCGTTTACCGTTACGATACCGTTGGTATTCTCGGATACCACTTCGCCGTAAGGATTCATGCAGAATGTACGCACTCTGTCATTGTATTTGTCAGTCTTGTAGACGATTTTGGATTCGTAAACGTCATCCGTGATATGCTTGAAAATCTCGGCAGGAAGTTCCACTCTCACACCGATATCCACACGGTTTGATTTCTGATTGATGCCCATCTTGCCGCAAACTTCACCGATCCACTTGGAACCGGAACGACCGGTAGCCAGCACCAGATTGTCGCACTCAAACTCTTCGCCTGCATCTGTCGTGATGCGGTAGCCCGGATTCAGCGCTTCCACCGTAAGGATGGTGGTGTTAAATTTAGTCTCGATGCGGTCCTTGGTATAATTGAAAATCTGCTCCAGAATGCGCATGTTTCTGTCTGTTCCCAGATGGCGTACCTTCGCCTCCAGCAGGTGGAGATTCTGACGCAGCGCCAGAGTCTTCAGATCGGAGTTGGCAGTAGAGTAAAGCTTGGCCTCTGAACCTCCGAAAGAGCAGAGCACGCTGTCTACATATTCCATCAGCTCGATGGCTTTTTCCGTGCCCACATATTTGTGAAGATCGCCGCCAAACTCGGTAGTAATGTTGTATTTTCCGTCGGAAAGCGTTCCTGCACCGCCGTAGCCGTTCATAATGTGGCAAGGCGAGCATTTCACGCAATTTTTGCATTTGCCTTCTTTGATCGGACACTTTCTCCTGGCCAGTTCGCAGCCCTTGTCGATCATCAGCACAGAAGCTTTGTTTTCCAGCTTGG
The DNA here is from genome assembly GCA_946638265.1 of uncultured Bacillota bacterium. GTDB lineage: Bacteria > Bacillota > Clostridia > Peptostreptococcales > Anaerovoracaceae > UBA3871. The sequence goes on along the minus strand of CAMPBN010000046.1, from coordinate 2,534 downwards.
TCAGCTCGTAGGACATGAATACGCCCGCTGCGCCTGCGCCTGCTATAATAACATCATATTTTTTCATAATCTTACCTTTCGAATCACAATATTTTCGGACTTTAACATTTTATGCCTTATCGCGCAACGAAAATGCAAAATCACATATAAAAAGCTGTTCACATCGGAATGCGGACAGCTCCTTTTTTCTAGACTTCTTCTGCTACTATCTTGTCGAATTCTGCAACCACCCTGTCGAATTCGTTGTCGTCCAGGATGTCCACCAGTTCGAACTCGTCGTCACCGACTTCGCGGTAGCCGTAGATAAATACATCGTCCGAGCCATCGTCCGGAATCAGCGCGATATATTCTTTGCCCTCAAAATCGAAGACTCCCATGATTTCACACTGTACTTCAACTCCATCGTCAAACTCGAGTGTGATGAAATCGCTGTCGTCCTTGCCCTGGGCCGCAATTCTTTCTTTATCTGACATTTATTTTCCTCCGTTTTCGATACTACATTTATAGTAATAAAATTTGATTTCGTTTTTCAACATAGCAACTATATCATATCCGCACAAAGTTGGCAATGAAAAAGATGCTATTTTTTGGTCTCATGAAAAAATCTGTAAATTTCCTCCGCGTTTTTCTCCGTGATGCCCGGCGCCTCTGTGAGTTCTGAAGGTTTTGCCGCCTTGATGGCTTCGATTCCCTTAAAATATGCCAGCAGCACATTGCGCTTTTTCGGCCCGATACCCGGAATATCGTCCAGCGCTGATGTGATCATGCGGTTGCCGCGCAGCTTTCGGTGGTATTCGATGGCAAAACGGTGGACTTCTTCCTGAATCGTGCCCATATAGCTGAATATCAGCGTTTTGCCCGCCAGAGGCTCTTCGCGGAATTCACCGTCCACAAACGAAACAGCGCTGCTGGTTCTGTGGTGGTCATCCTTGGCCATGCCTATCACGGCAAGGTCAAAACTGACTCCGGTATTCAGGCGTACTTCTTCCAAAGCTTCCAGTACCACGCCCACCTGGCCCTTGCCGCCGTCGATGAGGAGCAGGTCGGGGAGATGTGAAAATGATACATCCCCTTTGGCTGCATTGGTGAAGCGTCTCACCACCAGTTCGCGCATAGCGCCATAATCGTCAGGTCCCTGCACCGTGCGGATCTTAAACCTGCGGTAATCCTTTTTTGCAGGCTTAAGTCCGTCGAAAACCACCATGCCGCCCACGGTATCCACGCCATTGGTGTTGGATATATCGTAGGATTCCACCCGGTATTCCTTTTTTCTCGGAAAATCCGGATATGAAGTCTTCACCAGCTCATATATGGCTTCCGCCAGGCTCTCGGCTCTTTCTTCGCGTACTCTGGCTTTTTCGTCTATAGTCCTGCACATATCGATGCAATCCCTGATAGCCATATCCAGCAGAGCCTTGCGGTCGCCGCGTTTTGGCACGCTGATCTCCACTTTTCTGCCTGCCACGGTCTTGAGGAACTCCTCCACCATCTCGCGGTCCGGCAGTTCCCTGTCTGTCAGTATTTCATACGGAATAGACGGCAGATCGCCGTAGTGCTGCTTGATAAATGCCGATACGATTTCGTTGCTCTCAGCACCCTCTTCTGCCTGCATGGAAAAATTGTCCCTGCCGCTGAGCTTGCCGTCGCGGTAGTAAAATACCAGAACACTCGGGCGGCCGGCCCCGCGCACGGAAAGCACGATGTCCATATCTTTGATCCCCGGTATTGCAGCCCGCTGAGTCTCGGAGAGGCTTTTCAACGCCGCGATTTTATCACGAAAGCCGGCCGCCTCTTCAAAGCGCATCTCCTCTGACGCAGCCCGCATTGCATCCTCCATGTCCCTGATCACGGAGCCGTACCTGCCCGAGATCACAGCCATGGCTTTTTCAATATCCTCTCTGTAGGCTTTTGCGTCCACATATCCCTGGCATATGCCCCTGCATTTTCCGATGTGGTAGTTCAGACAAGGCCGCACGCCCTTTCCGAAAGCCACCGCCGGGCAGCGTTTGAGCGCAAACATATCGTTCAGCATTTCAATGGTGGTATCCACTGCCTTCACATCGCTGTACGGTCCGAAATATCTGCTGCCGTCCTCGCGAAAACTGCGTGTCTTAAGGATTCTCGGATATTTTTCGCTGAGAGTCACCTTGATATAAGGATAGGTCTTGTCGTCCCGAAGCAGGATATTGTACTTCGGCATATATTTTTTGATCAGATTGTTTTCCAGAATCAGCGCTTCCATCTCCGTAGCGCAGTTGATGTACTCAAACTCCGCAATATGAGACACCATGGCAGCCACTTTCGGATCCGGATTTTTGCCCAAACGAAAATACTGGTGCACCCGTCGTCTCAGGTTGATAGCCTTACCAACGTAGATGACCTGCCCCAGTCTGTCCTTGTGTATGTAAACTCCCGGGGTCTCCGGGAGTTTTTTTAAGTTTTCTTCGATATCAAACATGGAAACCCTTTCCTAGTTGAAGAACCAGTCTCTCATCCGCTGATCTTCGGCCAGTTCAGCCCTCTGACGCGCTATC
>CAMPBN010000045.1 GCA_946638265.1 uncultured Bacillota bacterium | reverse complement strand
ACTTCGCCATCAGAAATGTCTGTCGGCAGATCTGCGAGAGGAACTTCGCCATCAGAAATGTCTGTGTCGTTGTTTCTGCGGTTTCTCTTTGCAGGCTTCTTTTCTTCAGGATTGTCTTCAGGATCGATTTCTTCGCCCGGATCGTCATTGTTTGCTACTACCTCTTCGAAGGTGAACTCACCGTCAACGTGAACGCTTCCGTCTACTGCCTTTCCGTTCTTTGGATTAGCGTTGATGCCCTTTGCGCGGAACCAATCGATACCTGTGAGCTTGTATTCAACACCGTCGATAGTGAAGGCTTCCAGTTCATTCTCGGCAAGCCAGTTTGCGAACCATGTATCGGCTGCTTCCTTAGCTGCTGCCAGATTGTCCTCTCCCACAAAGTCCAGGAGATAGCTTTCTGTTGCATCGCTTGCAGCATCTGCCTTAGTCTCGTCTACGAAAATGGTAGTGAAGTTGTATGCGTGGAAGTCTGCGGAAGCAGGAACTACAACATTGTAGAAGCATGCTGTCCACTCCTTATCGCTCTCGCTAATATCCTTGGTCTGTCCAGGCATCATAGCGTAGAAGTTTACTTTAACTTCGCCGAATTCGTATTCTTCATCATCAAAGATGTACTGGCCGTCTACGTGGATACCGTCCTTCTGGTACTTTACGCCGTACCAGTCGATACCTACAGCTGTACGTACAACTGCAACTTCTTCGCCGTCACGTTCTTCGGTTACAACGAACTTTCTGCCTATAACCTTTGATTCAATGGTTTTCAGATCCTTTTCCGTAACCTTCCAGCCCAGGTAGGTTTCTACAGCATCAGAAGTATCTGCGGTTTCGAGGATGTTCTCTCTGATAGTGTCGTAAGGAACTTTTTCAACACTTCCAAGGCTGTTGTAGGAAGCTGCATTCTTGCCTGCAGCCGGTCTTTCCAGTCCTGCGCCGATGGCATAGAACTTTACTGTATCTGTACCTTCATTTTCAGCAATCTCTCTGGCGTTGAAGTGGATTTCACGCTCAGTGATTTCTGTGAAATTCAGGTGGTGTGTTGCTGCGAATCCTTCGTCATATCCCAGTGCCAGAAGCATGTAATAGTCGAAGTTGTCGTCTTCCATAGCGCCTCTGTTCAGCATTGCCTCAACGATATCTTGGTCTGTGCAAACAAAGTGCTCAACGGAACTGTCTTCTGATTCTCTGTTGTCGAGTGTAGCGAAAACAGTGTTGATGTAGTAGTCAACTACGGAAGAATTTATATAAGCACCGGATGCCATACCGGCCTTTACATTCTCATTAAGAGTAGTCTTGAGATCTTTCATCTTGCTCTGGTTGTAATCTACCACGAAGTACTTGCCCTTGGTAACATTAGCCCACCAGCCGCCGGCTTCTTCGGACATCTGACCGGAGAAAGTGCAAAGTGCGTTCTTGGAACCCTTGTCACCGTCTTTTGCCACAACGTTGTTCTTGAGGCCCTTCAGGAAGTGACCTTCTTCGATAGTGAGGATCAGCGCCTCTTCTCCGTCTACAGATACTGTGTACTCACCTGCGCGGATTGGCAATCCTTTGGCATCGAGCACGTAGCCGTCCTTGCTTGCATAAGTGATTTCAACTTTTGCTTTCTTATCAATACCCAGCTCGGATCTGATTTCCTTGTCGTAGTCATGCTTTGTATTGTAGTCTACTTTGAGCTCTGCGATTTCCGGAACTTCAACATCTCTTGTAATCTCTCCGATTCTTCCGTCAACTTCCAAAGCGGAAGTCATTACGCGAAGTGCCATGGCAGGTGCTGCAGGCTGCTGCTCAGCTGCCGGAGCATCTGCTGCCGGAACCTGCTGTTCACCTTCTACAGGTGCTGCAGGATTTTCAGCCTGCTGCTGTTCACCTTCTACAGGTGCTGTAGGATTTTCAGCCTGCTGCTGTTCTCCTTCTGCAGGTGCTGCAGGTGCTGCTGCCTCTGCCGGAGCCGGTGCTACGTCCTGAACTGCTGCGGGTGCTGTTTCGCTGACTGCAGGTACGTCTTCGCCTGCAAAAGCGATGGCCGGTGTGTAAGTCAACATTACTGCAGTTGCACAGCTGATAGCCATTACTCTTTTTCAAAATGCTTTTCTTTTTCATCTTTCTTTTTACTCCTAAAACCTTCTGTTACAAATATAAAAAACATGTCGTCTTTCAATCGACAATAGCAATATAATCCCTTTCGGTCACAAAGCGGTCACATTTAGTAACAAAATCTTAAATTTTTTAATTTTTTTCGTCTTGTTTGAGACTTTGCGACTTTTGCATATTCACCAAGGATGCGATGCATAAAAAAAGAGGGCTCCTGTTTGGGAGCCCTTTCATTTCAAATTATTCTTTGTCTTCTTTTCTTCTGAGCCCTGCGCCTGCTGCTGCGATTGCGCCGCCTGCCAGGAGGAAGATGCCTGCGCCGATGCCGCCTGTCTGTGGCAGTTCAGCCAGTGGAACTTCGTCTTCCGGAATTTCTTCTTCATTCATCATGTCGGAAGGAAGATCGGAAAGCGGGACTTCTTCGTTCGGGATGTCAGCGAGAGGAACGTCGTTTTCCGGAATTTCCTGTTCGTTATTGGAAGCGTTGCTTCTGTGCTTTCTTGCAGGAGCTACAGGAGTTTCGTCTTCGTTATTTTCTTCGTTGTTGTTATCTACTGTAGCATCGTCATCGTCGCCTGTTGCAGGAGTTTCATCGATTGGATCTTCTTCAGCTTCTGCTACGCGGATTTCGCCGTTGAAGTGGATTTCCTTTTCAGTAATCTCAGTCCATGCGAAGTACATGTTTTCGATGTCTGCATCCTCTGCGATGCAACCCTGAGCCTGGAGTGCTGCGATAACTACTGCATCGAAGTTGTCTTCTTCCATCTTTTCGGTGTTCAGCATTGCAGCGATGAGTTCTTCGTCAGTGCAAACACCCTTCTTGGTGCCCTTACCGATCTTTTCGTTGCCGAGAGTCGGGAAAACTTTTGCAACGTAGTAGTCAACTACGGAAGTGTTGATGTATGCGCCGCTGGCCATGCCTGCGATGATAGTCTGACCTTCTTCTGTCTTCTTCAGTTCTGCAGGTACGTTAACTCCCTTGATTTCCTTGTTTTCAACTACGGACCAGGTGTTACCCTTTGTGATGCGGTTGGTGATTCCGTTTTCTGCATCTGCAGTCTGGGAAAAAGTGCACTTTGCCAGGCCTTCGAGGCTGTGGATTTCTGTGATAGTGAGGTTCATTACCACTTCGTCGCCTGCGCTTACTGTATATTCACCGGCGCGGATTGGCTTACCGTTCTTGTCCAGTTCAAATCCGTCTTTGGATTCGTAAGCGATTTTTACGTTGCCCATGTTGAGCTCGCCTCTTACTGCTTCGTCATATTTGTGGCCTTTGTTGTATTCTACTGTAAGTTCTTTAATCTCATTTTCTACTTCTACAGGCTCTGCATCTCTTACGATGGATGTCAGAGCTACCATTCTTTCTGCAACTGCCGGTGCGGAAGTCATCATGGTCAGCATTTCAGGTGCTACTGCAGAAGCTTCTTCTTCGTTATTTTCTGCTGCAGGTGCTGCTTCTTCAGCCTGAGCTGCAGGTGTTTCGTCATTTTCATTTTCTTCATTCTGAACTGCAGGAGTCTCGTCGTTCTGAGCTTCTTCGTTTGCTACAGGAGCTTCTTCCTTAGTTTCTTCTGTTGCAGGAGCTTCTTCTTTTTCTGCAGGAGCTGCGCTTTCTGCTGCTACACTTTCGTTTTCAACTGCGGCTTCCACATCTGCGAATGTTACTGCAGGTGCGTATGTTACCATTACTGCTGCTGCGCAGCCGATTGCCATTGCTCTCTTCAGAATGTTTGTCTTTCTCATCGTTTTGTCTCCTCAATATTTTTGAAACTGTTTGAAGTTTTTTACCCAATGCTTTATCTTACATTTGCATCATACATGTTATCAGTCACAAAGCGGTCACATTTAGTAAAAAGTTTTAATTTTTTTAAAGTTTTTTGTGACAATCTGCGATTTGAGACGCAATTCTCGGCCGTAGTGCGCCTCGCAACCCGCTATTTTTCAACGTTTCTGCCCTTTCCCAGATTTTTAATTTCCCGGTCACAAAAAATAAAAAAATTTTCTTTTAAAAATTTAGAACCCCGGGAGTTGCGGTCCCAGGGTACTTTGGGTTGTCTGTCGTTTACATCATCGTCCCAACCACTTGCAGAGGTAGTATGCAACTACACTCGCCAGGACAGATGTCAAAAAAGAAAGTATCATATTCAAAAGCTCACCTCCTCTCTGCTGTGCAGAATCGGAGAACGACAGCAACAAAATAATAACACTATTTACAAAAATTGTAAATAGTGTTGACAAAATTTTTTCATATGCTATACTGTAATTGCTAAGAAAAGAAAGTACATTCAAAGCTACACAAAAATCACCCGGAGGTTGCGGCTCCGGGGATTTTTTAATTTAAAATAAAAAATGGAGCTCCCAGCCGGACTCGAACCGGCGACCTGCGCGTTACGAATGCGCTGCTCTACCAACTGAGCCATGGAAGCACCATGCAATAAAGATGATACACTTTTCGGTGCGAAAAAGCAACCATAAATTAAAAAAGAGGGCAACAACCTCGTTGCCCCGCACGCAAGTGCACCTCTTCTTACTATTCTCCGGCGGACTCTGATACACCGGTATCGGCAGTGTTGCCTTCGCCCGTCACCGGTTCTCCACCTGCAGCTTTAATGATATCTTCTCCCGTTGGCGTTTCTTCACTCGCGGTATTGTCGCCTGCCTGCTCAACTGCTGCATCTGTCGCCGGCTGTTCTTCCGCTTTTGCAGGCGGCTCGCCTATACAACCGCGCACGATGAGACGATGCGTGTTTTTCCCACGCGGGTGGCAAGTGATCAGTGTCACTATCGGCCTGTCCGCATCCCCCTGTTTCAGCACGGAAACGTCATCCGGATCCACAACATATATGTCGTAAACCTTGTAGTTATAAGTATTGCCGTCATAGCCAATAGAAATCTTATCGCCGATCTTCACTTCTCCCAAGCGGCTGAAATACGAACCGAATGTGGAATTTCTGTGCCCTGCTATGGCACAATTACCATTAGTGCCCGGCATGACAGTCCCGGTTACATGGCCTGCACCCCATTTCAGCGCATAAGACCCCGAACCTTCTATGATCATAAGCGAACATTTGATAGCCGGTATCTGAATGGTGCCCATGGCTTCCGGCCGGTTGCCTTCAGTGGCAATCTCTTCGCCGTCGGCTTCCGCAAAAGCCTCATCCATCTGCGTAAGTTCTTCGGCGCCCTGGTTTTCCAGATATTCCTGGTACATCAGCTTTTGCTGGTAGTTCATGTAGAGCCGCGCCCCCACCGGAATCAGGCAAACTATTATGCCTGCAATAATCAATATATTGGAAATCGATTTTCTTGCTTTCAACTTTTTCATAGTATGTATCCTTTCGATTTCAGCCTTTCCATAGGATATATCCTTCCGATTCCAATCCTTTCATAGGATATATCCTTCCGCTGAATATATTCTACCAAAACCCCACAATATTTTAAATAAAAAAAGCCCCGGATGTTTTAAATGCAAAAAATCTATGACTTAAACAAGTGTTAAGCTGTCTCCAAGTCATAGATTTCGGATAAAAAACAGGGGATTTGTGATTAAGGCGGTTTTGGATATGACTTATACGCTAAAAATAAGGAGTTTAAGTCATATTTAATACTGGTCTGAAGGGCTTAGTCCAAGAAAAAAGCTCCAAAATATGACTTAGATGACCTAAAAAGTGCCGTTAAGTCATAGATTTTGCGCAGAGGCTGTCAAGCATTTGCTGTGTTTCTAGTATATTCCAGTTCGTTGCAAATAAAAAGCCTCGGGGCCACAACCCCCGAGACTTTTTGTAACAGTGAATACATTAACCTTCATTGCAACTTCATTATATCAATAAAAAAATTTTTGTCAACACTATTTACAATTTTTGTAAGCAATGTTATTATTTTGTTGCTGCCGTTACCCATACTGCCGCAGCAGAAAGGGGGTGTAGCAGTGAACATTATATTAGCCTTCATATCATCTATCATGGCGAGCGTAGTAGCGTACTACCTTTGCAAACGGCTGGGTGGATGATAAAACGGCAGACAGCCTAAGCCTCGGGGCCACAACCCCCGAGGTTCTTTTTACGCAAATTCAATCTGCCCGTCGCGGATTTCCCTAATAACGGCCAGGGACTGGACATCCACGCCCTGTGCTCTCAGCTTCTCAGCGCCGCCCTGCCACTGCTTTTCAATGGCAGCCGTGAATCCGGCTACTTTGGCGCCACCCTGATGCGCTATATCCACCAAAGCCAGCGAGGCTTCACCTGTAGCCAGAAAATCATCCACAATCAGGATTACATCTTTCGGCGCGATGTATTTTTTCGCCACCCTCAGCAGCGATACTGTGCCTTTGGTGAAGGATCTGGCCTCGGCTGCCAGGAATTCTTCATTCATTGTGCTAGGCGCTGCCTTTTTGGCAAATACCACAGGCACGCAGTCCATGTGCATGGCAGCCGCACATGCAATAGCAATACCGCTGGCCTCCACAGTCAGGATTTTGTTCACGCCGCGTCCTGCAAAGAGCCTTGCGATTTCCTTGCCCATCTCGTCCATAATCTTCACGTCCAGCTGGTGGTTCAGAAAGTTGTCCACCTTCACTATTTCCGATCCGATGGCTTTGCCGTCTTTTAATATTTTTTCTTCAAGAAGTTTCATTTTTTCTTCCTTTTTAACTTTATCCGTTATTTACAAACCCGCCGCACCCGGCGTTCTACATATTCATCCAATCCGTTATGGCTGTGGCTATGGCCGCCGCCGCCAAATACAGTTTGTCTTCTTTCATAACTACCTGCGGATGGTGGATGGCATGTCCTTCCGGGCTGCCCACTCCGTACCAGAAAAGCATCGCCGGCACGTCCATGCCGAAAAAGGCAAAGTCGTCAGAGCTGGCCACAGGTTTTTCCTCTATTACTATATTCTCCCCACCAATGACCTTGGCGAAGCTGCCTGAAAGCTGCCTGCAAAGCTCAGCGTCGTTCATGATGACCGGCGTCCAGACAAAATCAATGCGTCCTTCCACCTGCGCCATCTGCGCTTGAGCTTTTACTATTTCTCTCATGCGGTCGCGAAGGTGCTTTTGATCGTCATTGCTGTACGACCGCAATGTTCCGTGCATTTCCGCATCCAAAGGAATGGAATTTGGCGCGGTGCCCGCTTTCAGGATGCCCACTGCCAAAACAGCGGAGTTGAAAGCCGAGATTTCCCTGCGCACCAGACCGTCAAATGCCTGATAGGTGTTCGCAGCCGCCAGAAGCGGATCTTTGGCTTTTTCAGGCATACTGCTGTGTGCAGTCACGCCGTGAAAATATACATCGAAAAAGTCGATGGCAGCCGCAGCAGGACCCAGCGCATAGCGGATCTGCCCGTTTTCCGCATTCGGGCGCACATGCATGGCCATGGAGGCATGCACCTTCGGATTTTTCATTATCCCCTGCTCCACCATGCGTTCTGCACCGTTGGACTGCTCTTCGCCCGGCTGGAAGACAATCTTAACTATACCGTCTATTTCGTCCCGATGTTCCATCAGCATCTTTGCCACAGTCAGTGCCACTGCTCCATGGATGTCATGGCCGCAAAGATGGCCGTTTTCGCCTTTGGCCGCATATGGCAATCCGGATTCTTCTTTTATAGGAAGCGCGTCCACATCGGCTCTGTAGAGAATGCATCGCGGCTCGCCGTCAGAGGCTTTTTTCCGTCCGCTGCCGATTTCCACATACAGGTCCTGGCCCAGGCAGGATTTGGGTTCATATCCCATTTCGATGAGCTTACCGCGGATAAATTCCATTGTCTCCGGCAGGTCCATGCCCACTTCTGGGTGTTGATGGAGCCAGCGCCTGTTTTCGATAAGTTCATTTTCGTACTTTTTCGCAAGAGCGACAAAATCCGCCATTTGCAAAACCTCATTCTTACTATATGATACTTTCTCTTCTGCGCCCGCGCGAGGCTACAGAAGCTCAACTATA
>CAMPBN010000044.1 GCA_946638265.1 uncultured Bacillota bacterium | reverse complement strand
CGGAAGCATCTGCCTGGGATCACTACCTTGAAAGGCGGCTTTACACTCTGCATGGTGCGCACTTCATCAGGAGATGTGTGTGTACGCAGCAGCTGATCTTCCGAGAAATAGAATGTATCTGTCATATCACGTGAAGGATGGTTTACCGGTGCATTAAGCGCATCGAAATTGTACCATACAGTCTCTACTTCCGGTCCTTCCACCACCGTGAATCCCATCTGGTTGAACACCTTTACCAGCTCGTTGATGGTGATGGTGATAGGATGCTCTGCTCCCAGCACAGGCGCCTTGCCCGGCTCGGTTACATCCAGCTTTTCAGCGGAAAGCTTTGCTGCCTGAGCGGCCTTTTTCACTTCTTCCACTTTGGTATTCAGCATTTCTTCAATCTGCTTTTTCAGAGCATTGGCTTTCTGGCCCAGCTCCTTTTTCTCTGCAGGCGAGAGCGAGCCCATGGAACGCAGGATGGAAGTAACCTGGCCGTTCTTGCCCAGCATACCTACTCTGACTTCTTCTGTATCTTCGGGAGTGACAGCAGCAGCTATCTTCTCCTTGGCTTCGGTTAAGATTTTCTCTAAATCGATACTCATAATGTCCTCCTAAAATTTTCAATTTACGCCCGCATAGCCTCATACATGAGGATGCCGGCCGCCACACTGGCGTTAAGGCTCTCTATCACTCCGCCCATCGGAATGGTGACAAGAGTGTCGGCAAGTTCGAAAAACTCCGGGCATATGCCGTTGCCTTCGTTGCCTATGATAAGAGCCGTATCTTTTTTCATATCCACATCATAATATCTGATGTCGGTGTCAAGGCTCGTGGCAAGGATCTTCTTGCCATGACTTTTCAGAAGCCTGGCCGCTTCGGACGGTGTATCCGCAAACAGCACAGGCACCCTAAAGACGGAGCCTGCAGCGGCCCTTACGACCTTGGGTGAAAATATATCAACGCAGCCCTTCATAGCTATCACACCTCGATAGCAGGCCGCATCTGCTGTCCTGATGATGGTGCCCACATTGCCCGGGTCCTGAAGTCTGTCCAGAACCACCACATTGCCATTGCCCACATGCTCGAAAAAGTCATCCTCTGCCGGCTCGTCGCGTTCCACGATTCCCAGAATTCCTTGCGAAAAAACAGTGTCCGCCACATCGCGGAAAAGTTTTTCAGGCATTTCGACAATCTCGGGCCCGTCTGTCCTGCCATCTTCCCCTGCGGATACCTTTTCGAAAAAGTCTTTTTCAAAATCGGCTGTCCTCTCGGAGAAACCTTCCTCCAGGACTACATACCTCAGCCTGCCGCTGCCCAAAAGCTCTTTCACCAGATTCGGCCCTTCGGCAATATAGAGGCCCTCACGGTCTCTGTACTTTTTCGTGCCCAGGCGGGAGCAAAGCTTGTATATTCTGTTGTCCCTAGATGTCACTCTCTTCATGGGCGTTTTCCTACTCACTTACAATTTTTGATAATATTTGCATACTTTACAATAACTATCATTCTTTCATATTATAGAAAAAGCCGGCTTTCACCGGCTATTTTTCTTGTTTTTGTTTTCCTCTCCGGGCTTAGCCCTTGAGAAAATCAGGAATTTCAAAGGATGTTGCCTTTGTCCCGCTATCTTCCGAGAAAAGGTTTTCGGCCCTTGGTGCAGGCGCCGGTTCTTCCCTCAAGCGATCCGGAGTGTTTTTGAAAATGTTCGTGGCAATTCCGATGGTGCCACCATCTGCAGACGAATCGTCTTCGGTTGGAGCCTGCTGCGGAGCCGGCATTTCGTCAATGCTGTGTCCCGGAGTGAAAATTTCGCTGTGCTCTTCAAAGCCTGTAGCGATAACTGTCACAACCAACTCATCCTGCAGATCTTCCTTAATGGCGGAACCGAAGATGATGATGGCATCCTTGTCTGCCATTTCCTTGATTCTCTTGGCCACATCGCTGGCTTCCATGATACCCATGTCGTAGCCGCCCGTAATATTGATGAGGATGGCTTTGGCTCCGTTGATGGATGTTTCAAGAAGCGGACTGTTGACTGCTTCCTGAAGAGCCTGCTCTGCTCTGTCTTCGCCCTTGCCGTGGCCGATACCCATGTGAGCGATACCTCTGTCGCTCATGATGGTCTTCACGTCGGCAAAGTCAACGTTGATCACGCCTGTATCGGAAATGATGTCGGAGATGCCCTGAACGCCCTGGTGCAGCACTTTGTCTGCCATCTTGAACGCTTCCAGCATTGTGGTATTCTTCTCGGCGATTTCCAAAAGTTTGTCGTTTGGAACTACGATGAGGGAGTCTACGTATTTTTTCAGGAATTTGATGCCCACCTCGGCGTGCTTCATGCGCTTGCCGCCTTCGAAAACGAAAGGCTTGGTAACGATGCCTACGGTGAGGATGCCCAGATCCTTGGCCGCTTTGGCGATAACGGGAGCTGCGCCCGTACCGGTGCCGCCGCCCATGCCGGCAGTGATAAATACCATGTCGGAACCTGCCATAAATTTGGTGATGTCATCTATATTTTCTTCTGCCGCTCTCTGACCAACCTCAGGATTGGCACCTGCACCAAGACCCTTGGTCAGCTTTTCGCCGATCTGCATCTTGGTCTCGGCCTTTGAGCTCAGCAAAACCTGTTTATCCGTATTAACGGCCATGAAGGAAACGCCCTTCATACCTTCTTCTATCATTCTGTTAACAGCGTTGCAGCCGCCACCGCCCACTCCGATGACTTTGATCTTCGCAGCGTCGGTTTCGTTGCTTTCAAACTGTAATGTCATAGACATATTCCATCCTCCCGATTATTTTTTCAATTACGGCAAAATTATACCATATACCGGTGACTATTTCTAGTATATTTAATGGCAAAATCCGTTTTTTCGCCACAATATTTTGTTAGCCCGGTATTTCTTCTATTTTTCCCAACTTTGTTGCTTTCTCTTCTCCAAAAATTTGTCCAAGGCGATCCTTCTGATGACTGCGAGGTTGTTGAACAGCCTGCCGCCGAAGACCAGAATGGCCGCATAATAGAGCGGGATGCCCAATTTGTCGCCCATCAGCGTCAAAAGCCCCGCCAATATGGCGTTGCAGACAAAACCCGTGATGAACACAAGGCTGTCATACTTGCCTTCCATATGAGACCTGGCCGCACCCGCCACGGAGTCCATTGCCGCCAAAAGCGCCATGGTGATGTAAAACGAGTATGCGGTCGGGAATGTGATATTGAATGCAAAGCCTATGCCAAGTCCGATGGCCAGTCCTGCCAATATAAGTACGAATATCATTTTGTTTCTCCTATTCAGTTTCGGCTTCTTCTTCGCGGGCATATTTGAAGGTCTTGCCGCTATCGGATGCCGCTATGGTCAGGTCTTCCGCATATTCGATGGAAAATCTGACACCAAACTGTTTTAGCGATGTGCCGTAGCCTTCCGACGAAAGCAGCGTGGTAGAGATTCGCTTGGCATCTCCTATGGCTGCGATTTCAAAAGGCCGGGCATATGTGACTCCGTCCATACGCACCGTATATCCGGAGCAGACGATGGAAGTATATGGTGTAATGCGATGGCCGTTTACGGAAATCGCTTCGGCCTTGCATTTTTTCAGCTCGTTTATGATCATGAGGATATCGGCATCGTGCACCAGCAGATTGTTGATATCTTCGCCTTCGATCAGCTCTCTGTCTCCGTCATCCACCGTAATCACCACGCCTGGGCCATGCACGGTTTCCGCAGAAGACATGGTTAGATATCCCGAAAGCTCGCTGCGAAGCTTTTCCGCCATGATCTCGTTGTCTTTCTTTTTGGCATTTTCCTCGTAGCTTTGGAGGATCTGCTCTGCTTCTTCTATCTGAAGTTTTACGTTGGCTGTAGCCTCCTGCTCAGAGGCTATCAGGGCTTCGTATTCAGATATGGCCCCTGCCGACACGTACATCTTGCCGCCGTCCGAGTACCTGAATTGGGACACGAGCAGCGCCCCGATGACGATGCACATGACAAAGAGCAATGCTTTTGCCTTTTTCTCTCTGCACATTACTGATTCGCCTCCATTGGCTGGGCATATTTGAAATTCAAAATCCCGCTGTACTTTCCTATGGTGACGTCGGATTTTTCATCTATGCTGACTGAAAGGCCGTAGCTGTTTCGCATGGTTTCCACGATGCCATTCCTGATAGTGAGCGCATTGGATATGGTGGAAGGATTTCCGATAGCCTTGACATAATACGGCGCCGCCGTGGCATTGCCGTTGATATTGATATGGTTTGATGCCAAGCTGATCTCCGTGGTCTGCACGATGCGATGCTCGTTGATGGAAATGGCTTCCGCGCCCGCTTCCTTCAGCTTGTTGACCAGGCTCAGCAGAAGTTCGTAATTGTAAGTAATAACATCGGTATTACCCGCATAGGGATCCATGTTGTCCGGATTTTTGATGGTGATCACCACGCCCGGCCCCTCTACATCGGTGCTGCCTGCCGCCAGCTTGTATTTGGCAATATCGTCCACGAGCGCCTCGATGAGAGTATCGTCTTCCGCTTCTTCTTTTTCTATGTTTTCAAGGCGTTCCTGCAGTTCGTTCAACTGGGAAAGCGCTTCTTCCTTTTCTTCTCTTACCTGCTTCAGCTCCTGCTCATAGTCCTTGAGCTTGGCAAGAGGTACCAGACCGCCCTGATCCGAGCCCGAAGTAGTGAGAATCTGCATGGACAAAACCAGTCCTATAAATACCGCAGTGATGCCGATCACAACACCCGGCGCAATCTTTTTCATCCGGTCAATTCCTCCTACTCATATAAAGGGCTGAACGCCATATTGGCGGTGTCTGCGGTGACAGAGATGGTACCGCGCTCGATGCCGCCTGAATACAGCTGATATAACATATTCTGAAGCGTGCCGTCTTTGAGGGCGGCTTCTATATCGTCAGGCATGCCCTGGCAGATGAGATAATCATACACATATGCCTTGACCATGACCTTGCTGATATCAATCTTTTTGAAATATACGTCGCTTTTGTGCATTTGCGCTATCAGGCTCAGGGTATCGTTCAAAATCGAATTTTCTTCCACTTCCAGCGCTTTGCCGGCATCCATGCTCTTGATGGTGAGACCGATGAGAAGCGGAAGCTTTGGCTCCACTTCGGTGGTGCGGAGTACCAATCCCTCCGGATCTGTGATAACAAACAAATCCGAATAAGGAATGGCAGCAGCTTCGGTGCGTTCTTCCAGAGAAATCACCAATGTGCCCGGCAGCTTGCGGCTGATCTTCAGCCCCTTCACATAAGGGTCTTTGAAAAGCGCCTTTTGCATGTCTTTTTTGTCGATGCCAAAGAACAGATTTTTGCCTATTTTGGCGCCGCTTCGTTCGATTACCTGCTCGCTGGTAAAATAACTGTTGCCCTCCACCTCTATCTTTTTAAGGTCGAAAAGCGAGGAATTGAGCAATGCAATAACTCCTGCGACCAGAGCGATGAAAAGCACAAACCGCAGGAAATAATGTTTTTTTCTTCTCTTTTTCTTCTTTTCTGCCATTAATTCTCTCCAAAACCTGTTTTCTCATCACAATACCTGCGCGGCGGCAGCGCTGCGCGCTGCCCGCGCCGGAGGCTAGTGCCCCAGCACGTAGTCCGCTATGATCTCAGCCGCATCCTCCGGCGCCGCCATCCTGCTGTTTTGCTCCATGGCGTGCCGCGCAGCTTCGTTTTCCTTAAGATACATAATTTTTTCGTAAAGAAGCTCTGCAGTCAGGTCCTTCTCCTCGATGAGGAATGCCCCGCCCACATCTGCCACGCTCTTGGCATTGAAATATTGGTGATTGCCGGTAACATTCGGAGAAGGCACCATGATGGAAGCCCTGCCCGCTACCGTAATCTCGGATACTGCCAAAGCTCCCGACCTGGAAATAATCACATCTGCCGCAGGCAGATATTTTTCCATGTGGTCGATATATTCCATAACAGTCACATTGTCGCAGATTTCAATACCTCTTGCGGCAAGCTCCTCTTTCACGCTCTTATTATAATACTTACCTGTAACAAAATACAGATGAATTCCCTCGACGCCGTTAAATTTTTCAAAAAGCTCCAGCATCATTTGGTTGAGCTTTAAAGCGCCCAGACTGCCGCCGAAAGAAAGAATCGCAAATTCGTTTTCGGCAAGTCCAAGCTTCTTTTTGGCCTCGGCCGGATCGGCGTCGTAAAAAACTTTTCTGACAGGATTGCCTGTCACCATCAGCTTTTCAGGGTGCTTAAAATATTTTTTCGCATCCGCAAAGGCCACAAAAACCTTCTCCACGTATTTTTCCAGAAGTTTGTTGGTCATACCCGGGTATGCGTTCTGCTCGTGGATAAAAGTGCGGCAGCCAAGCTTTTTCGCAGCCCTTACCACAGGTCCACAGACGTAGCCTCCCGTGCCGATAACGATGTCCGGTTTGAAGCTTTTGATGATGCTTCTTGCCTCACGATTGCCTTTCAAAAGATCTGCCGCAGTCTTGAAATTTTTCAGAAGGTTTTTTCTGTTAAATCCACTGACTGTAATGAACTCCAGCGGATAGCCGCTTTTCGGCACCAGTTCCTTTTCCATTCCCCTTTTGGTGCCCACAAAGAGTATCTCCGCCTCCGGACACTTTTCTTTTATCTTATTTGCAATGGCGATGGCAGGATAGATATGTCCGCCCGTGCCGCCGCCTGTCATTATCACTTTCATTCGATGTCCTCTTCCTGAATCTTTTGATTGCGTGAAATATTGAGCAAAATCCCCGCAGAACCCATAAACAGCCAAAGCGCGTTACCTCCGTATGATACGAAAGGCAATGTCACGCCCGTAGGCGGCATGGACGAGGTGGCAACAGCCACATTCATTATCACCTGAATAGCAATCATGAAGGTGATGCCTCCGGCCAGCAGAGTGCCGAACATATCCTTGGCATTCAGCGCTATATGAAATCCTCTCCAGATGAGCAAAATATATACCGTAAGCAGGATCAAAATACCCAGAAATCCCAGCTCCTCGCCGATGATTGCCAGGATAAAGTCGTTTTGCGGTTCAGGCAAATAGAGATTTTTCTGGATGCTCTTGCCCAGACCCACTCCGAAAAATCCGCTCGAGCCCAAAGCCAGGAGCGACTGAACTACCTGATAGCCTTCACCCAAACGATCCGCAAACGGGTTCATAAAGGATGTGACACGCTTTAGTCTGTAGCCGTCCTGATCGCTGAAGATCAGAAGAGCTCCCGCGGCCACGCCCAGTGCGCCGCCGCCGATAATCCATATCCATTGCATCCCCGCCATAAACATAATGCCGAACACGATGCCTACAATAGTGATGGCAGTGGACATATTCGGCTGCAACATAACCAAAAGTCCGTAGATGCCGCAAAGCCCTATCATCGGCGCAATGCCCCGCGAAAACGAGAGGATTAGGCGCTGGTCTCTGGAGAAAAACCATGAGACAAAGATGATAACGGCAATTTTTGCAAACTCACCCGGCATGAACGTGATTTTGCCCACTCCGATCCAGCGCGTAGCATAGTTGATGGTTACGCCCAGCGGTGTGAACAGCAGGCAAAGCAGCACCAGCGATATTATCAGCATAGGCCAGGCTGCTGCTCTGAGTCTGCCGTAGTCAAAGAATGTCATGAAAAACATCAGCGCAAAGCCGGTGACAGCATAAAATCCGTCCTTGATCAGGAAAGAATATGCGCTGCCTGTGGTGTTGATGGAATAGTAGTAGCTGGCGCTGAATACCATGATTACGCCAAAAGCCACCAGCACCAGCACTAAAGCCGCCAGCATGTAGTCCATTGCACTTTTTTTAGTTTTCTTAAAGCGATATTTTTTTGCCATTTCCCGTTTTTCCTGATCCTTTGATGATTACAGGTCATTTACGAGCGTCTTGAAGTGCTCGCCGCGCTGTTCGAAACATGTGTACATATCCCAGCTTGCGCATGCAGGAGACAGAAGTACGATGTCGCCTTCCTTGGCGATGTTTGCCGCACTGCGTACGCATTCTGCCATGTCTTTGCACATTGTGATATTGGTAAAGCCGTATTTTTCGGCAGTTTCCTTGATTTTCTGTGCAGTCTTGCCCAGCAGCACCATGTGCTTTACTCTGCCGTTAAAGCTCTTGATCAGATCGTCAAACTCCACGCCCTTGTCATATCCGCCCGCGATGAGGATGATATTGCCCGGGAATGCCTCCACC